>JASLXL010000081.1 GCA_030740335.1 SAR202 cluster bacterium
GTTGTCGGCTTCACTACACGAACGCGCGCCGACACCGGGAGACCATCCGCCGTTCTGGGCGTGGTCAACCGATGCTCCTGGCCGGTGGTCCGGAGAGCACCCGCACCAGGACAACCAACACTTGGCAGATTGACGGCCGCGGTCGCGGCGGGTTTCCTGCGACGCCTCCAACAGCTCGTCGAACGACCGGCGGCCATCTTCAAATGATGTGCAGTGCTGCCTAGTTCTGGCTGGCAAGTGCGGTTCTGGATGATGCTTCGACCTACTTGAGCTTGTCCCACACCCGATGCACCAGTCAATATTCCCCGAATGATGGGCCAGACTACGCCTAGACAGTTCGCGTGGGAATGTGTCACATTAGTATGCGTGCGCTAGAGTCAGCGTCCGGCGAAGTTCATCACGCGGTGGTTAATCGCCACCCGACGGGACCTCTGGCAATAACCAAGGAGGAGCCATGGAAGGCATATTTTTCATCCTAATCGGTGCGGCCCTGTTTACGCAGTCGTGGTACACACTCGGCCTGTACTCGGAGGGGCGCACGATGGGCGTCCTAGTCGGCGGGCTGGGACTACTAGCCCTCGGCACCTTCGCGCTGGGCGGGACTATGGATGCGACTCTGCTTGTGGTCAACGACGGGGACGGCGGAAAGGCGGACGCAGCGAAGGCCCTAACTGAAATGACGGTTCTGAAGGCGCTGATGATGGTCTGGGTCGTCTACACCTTTGGCGTCGCGGCACACGGCCTTTGGGAATTCGAAGATCGAGCCATAGGTTTCTACAGCGGTTTTGTCGCAGTGGTGTCGTTGATTGTGTTCTTGTTCTTTGCCATCGAACTGCGGACCGTCTACACAGACGCAGTTTGGCTGTTAATGGCGGCGGCGCCAGCAATGCTCACGCTCCTGGCCGCGATCTCGTTCTTCTACCTGGCATTTCAGTGGATGGTACTTCGCCTGGTCACGGGGTGGTTCATGCTGCTGGGTAGTGGCGCAGTCATCGGCATTGGACTAGTGATGCTTGGGTCCGACATAGCCTGATATCCCTTTGTGGGAGAATTCGGGACTAGACGCTTCGGCGGGGCTGATGGCGTGCCAGACGTGCCATCGGCCCCTGCTGGAGCGTCGATTTTGTTATCTCCGTAGTGATTGGTTGGGGGGCAGTCGGCGCTCAGGGCCCTGTCCCACGGAAGGGTGGTAGGATGGTGGGGATATGACCAGCAAGCTATCCATCGAAGCGATCCTCTCGGAAAGCGAGAGGGAGGCCAGCCGCTACAAGTGGAACGGCACGTTCGCGGACTACCTCAAAATGGTTACGCAGAACCCGTCCCAGTCACGGCTGTCACATTCATTTGTCTATGATGCGATCATGTCTCGCGGTGTTGAGACAGGCCCCAGCGGCGAGCCGGTGTATGGGCTGTTCGACGGCGAGATATTTGGCCTCGAACACCACCTGGACCGGATCGTCCAACACTTCGCCGCTTCCGCCCAACGCATGGAGGTGCGCAAGCGCATCCTCCTGCTCCTTGGTCCCCCAGCCAGTGGGAAGTCCAGCGTGGTTGACCTAGTCAAGCGCGTGATGGAGAATTTCTCACGTTCGACATCCGGCGCGGTATATACCATCAGTGGCTGTCCCATGCAGGAGGAGCCGCTGCACCTGATTCCCCCAAGGCTGCGACCCAGCCTGCTCGAGCAGTATGGCCTATACATTGAAGGCGACCTGTGCCCCAGATGTCGTTACGTTGTCAAGAACGAGCATAACGGGCGTATCGCCGATGTACCTGTCCGCCGAGTGGTCTTTTCAGAGCAGGAAGCCGTCGGAATCGGCTATTTCATGGCAACCAACCCCAACCCGAGCGACGCATCGCTCCTAGTTGGAAGCATCGATACCTCCCAACTCGACGGTGACCGGCTGGAGGTTGCTGGCAAGGCATTCCGGATGGACGGGGAATTGAATGTCGCCAATCGGGGCCTTATAGAGTTCGTGGAGATGTTCAAGGCGGACCGGCATCTGCTAACCACGCTGCTCAGCCTGGCCCAAGAACAGCTCATCAAAATGGAAAGGTTCGGCTCGGTATACGCCGACGAGGTCATAGTTGGCCACTCCAACGAGGGCGACTTCGACACCTTCGCCAGAGAAGATCACTCGGAGGCATTACGAGACCGGATCATCGCGATCCAGGTCCCCTATAACCTCAAAGTCACTGAAGAGGTCAAGATATACAGCAAGATGGTACAGGGGAGCAAGCTGAGGGGCGTCCACATCGCACCGCTTACCCTCAGGGTCTCGAGTGTGTTCACGGTGCTGTCGCGTCTTGAGATGCCGGAGCGACAGGGGATGACCCTGCTACAGAAAATGTATCTCTACGATGGCCAAATGGTGCCAGGGTACAACGCAAAGGACCTGCGCGAGATCCAGCGTCACCATGCCAATGAAGGCATGACTGGCATATCCCCCAGGCATGTCATGAACCGACTAGGCGTAGTAGCCAGCCAAGATGTGGCCTGTGTCTCTCCTCTCGCAGCTCTGAACAGCATGTGGCAAGGGCTTGGAGAGAACGTTAGCGTGGACCAGGAAGCATCGATCCGAAGAGTGGCACTGGTCACTGACACCGTCAAAGAATACAACGATCTGGTCATCAGGGACATCCAGATGGCCTACGAGGAGTCCTTCGAGGTTAAGGCTAAGGACCTACTCGGCTCATACCTCGCCAACGTCGCCGCGTTCGTAGCCGAGCAAGAGGAGCGCACTGATAGTGAAGGGCGTGCCGCCAAGGCTCACGCCGAGAACGAGCGCGACATGCGAGAGATTGAGCGTGTGATCGGGATCACCGAGCGCAACAAGGTCGAGTTTCGCAATGAAATCCATGGAATAGTGACCGGGTGGCGAAGCCGAGGATGGCTCTTCGAGTACACCTCTGAGCCGCGCCTACGAGCCGCCATCGAGTCTCGTTTGCTAACTCCCAGGCGCAAGCTAGAAAAAGGCCTCGCCCAACCGCGTTTCGCCCGGCAAAGGGTCGAGTGGTCCCAAAGGCGGGCCGCCGTTGCCCACCGCCTGATGGATTCGTACGACTACTGCGAGGTCTGTTCGGAAGATGCTATCGAGTACGTCAGCCACGTCCTCAAGAACCGCGTCTCGCTTAAGACCCCGAAAAACGAGGGTATCGAGTGGCTGTGGCCACTACACCCGGTCGCGACGGGGACAGTACCCACGGAGGGCTAAGCGCTGCGCGCGCTATGTTGGGTGGTGGAGCGCGGCATGCCGGTGAGGCACCGCACGCGCCTAACCGAAACCGGTACCCCGTGAACCGGCGGCGGAGACGGCATTCACGACCCACAATACACGACAGGCCACGTCTACCATGGTGGGCCATGGCAACTGTATTGCTAGTCCTCGCGGGGATCATCGCGGCACGTGTTCTGAATTAGGCGACCACGTTTGGCCGTTGCGTCGGCGAGGATTCAAGGGCAAGAAAGATCTGCTGTTGAATGATATTCTGAGGGACGCCCTCAGGCTCCCGGCATGAGGGCACCGTTAGGAATGCCACCCCTAAGACTATGCACGACAAAATCAGCAGCACTTTTGCCAAGACTGTATCAATTGCAGAGGTATCCGTCTCTGTAACTTGGATGTAGGCCCGGCATCCGGGGGTTTCTGTGGGATGTCCCAGTGGGTTCTCGGAGCTGCAACCCGATGGTATCCAGGGGTGCGCCAAGGGAACTCGGCCCCATGCACACCCCTTGAGGCCAGCTATCTGACTAGTTCACCCTGATGCGTGGGTCCAGTATGCCCAAGAGTACGTCGGAGAGCAGCGTCCCGATTACCGTCAGGGTGCCGAGCAGCATAACTATCGCCGCAGACACGAACAG
>JASLXL010000082.1 GCA_030740335.1 SAR202 cluster bacterium
ATTGTCGGATGGGGTTGGTACTTCCTATCCACTATTTTGGATGATTACTCTCGTTACATTATTAGTTGGCGACTAACGACAACGATGGCTGCCAGCGACGTGACGGACACGCTGGAAGTCACGGGGCTCAAGCATGCCCGCGTGCATCACAAGCCCCGACTATTGTCTGATAACGGTCCTTGTTACATCAGTGGTGAGCTAAAACGATGGTTGAATGATCATGACATTGAACACACCCGTGGTGCGCCGTATCATCCGATGACCCAGGGTAAGATCGAACGCTATCACCGATCCATGAAGAACGTGGTCAAGCTGGAGAACTACTATTATCCATGGCAGTTGGAAAAAGTCATTGCTGATTGGGTGCAGCACTACAATCATGAGCGCTATCACGAGTCACTGGATAATGTGACTCCGAGCGACGTGTATCAGGGTCGTAGAGATGACATCCTGGATCAAAGGGCCATCATAAAATCCCGAACCATGATGCGAAGGAAAGTACACAACCTGCGATTAGCAGGCTAGACTGGAGTAACCATAAGCAGAAAGTCTCTCTTAGATTGTAGTGCTAGTGGTGCCATATGGGCTGACGACGTACAACCGCCGCTTATAACCTTTACTAGTCAAGGTCTAAGAAGCCAGCCAGCAAGCAAGCCATATACGGCTAACAAAAACTTTACTTTGTAGCTACTTTTAGGGCGGGACTGATGGTCCCTGCGCACACACACTCCCTCCCTCACACGCTATTCCCTGAGCCTCGGTAGTGGAATATAGTGTCGGTATGAAACGTCTTCTTCCACTCCTGTTGTTGGTGTTTTCTGTGGGGGTTGGGGCGGCGTCTATTGAATACAAAGGTGGTGGGGATATGGTGAATGGTGTTCCGCACGGCCATGGAACCGTCACGTGGGTCGAGGGCATCATAGAGCACGTCGGTGAATGGCAGGACGGCAAGAAACATGGCCAAGGTGCCTTCACATGGCCGGATGGAGACAGGTACGTCGGTGAATTCAAGGGGATGTGCCTTGGGAAGGCGCGTTATACGACAAGGATGGTAATGTCACCGTCACCGTCACTTATTCAGAAGGTGTCGGAAAACTCGCCAACTAATGCCACTAACAGTAGACATCTTTGACAAAGCCAAGAAGTTCACTGTGTTGGTGGAGTGTTTGCAGAGGGTGGCTGATGATTTTGATGAGAGATACCACAAGACGAATGTTGGCGGCCCCCCACCACTTGTCGGAAGAACAGCTCTGGGCAAAACCGGTGTAGTTCTTCCTACTTAGATCAACTAGGCGACGGGTACTTTTGATTACTATGAACTCCCGCGATAGATAAAAACCGGTATCCGGAGGAGGATATGCGCGAAGCCATGCCGTATAACCGCCAGTTCGATGCGCAGGACCGGTGGGTTCTGACCCATTGCCAGATGTGTTACAGCCATTGTGCCATCCGGGTGCTGGTGGAAAACGGCGTGGCGGTAAGAATTGAGGGCGATGCCACCAACCCTCTCACCCTCGGCCGCATCTGCGCCCGCGGCCAATCGGGCCTAATGAAGCTATACGATCCGCATCGGGTCAAGTCACCCCTGATCCGCACCAACCCACGCAAAGGAAAAGGGATAGACCCCAAGTGGCGAGAGGCCTCTTGGGAGGAGGCCCTAACCTTGGTAGGCGACAAGTTCGCCGCAATCAGGCGGGAAAATCCCCACAAGCTAATGGCCGGCTTCTGGCCCTACGAGAAGTTCGTGCTGGCCTTCGCCTGGTGCTTGGCTTACGGCACCGATAACGGGCAGTTCACCTTCACCGGAATCAGCTCCCACTGCGCCAATCCGATTCACCTAATCGGCAACATCACCCACGGTTCCCAGGCCGACTTCCCCGACCTGGAGCATTGCCGTTACCTGCTCGTGCTGGGCGCCGGCATCGGCGCCACCGGCTTCAACAACCTTATTTTCTTCTCGCAACGGTTGGCCGACGCCCGCCAGCGGGGGATGCGGCTGGTGGTGGTGGACCCTCGCCTCTCGCCGCTCGCCGCCAAGGCCGACGAGTGGGTCCCGATCGTGCCAGGCACCGACCTTTCCCTGCTGCTGGCCATGCTCCACGTTCTGATCAACGAGGAGGGGCTGTACGACGTGGGGTTCCTCCGCGCATCCACCAATGCCCCCTACCTGACCGCGGAGGACGGCACCCTGGTGAGGGATACCGTCTCTGACGAACCGCTGGTGTGGGATGAGGACGCCTCGATGGCTCGGCGGCATGATGACCCGGACTTGGTGCGACCTGCACTGGCGGGGCACTATCGAGTGGAGGGTGCTATCTGCTCTCCGGCCTTTGCCGATATGGAGCGACGTTTCGCCGAGCATCCACCCGAGATGGCAGCCGCCATAACCGACGTTCCGGCGGAGACTATTCGGCGCCTGGCCAGGGAATTTGGCCGCGTCGCGCTCTCGGGATCGTCAGTAACGCTTGAGGGCGCAAGCTATCCTTGCCGACCCGCCTCGGCTGTCTCCTATCGAGGGATGCAAGGCCACGCCAACGGCGGACTCGCCACGATGGCGCTGGAGACCCTTAATGCGGTTCTGGGATCTCTCGACGCCGTCGGAGGTACCCTGGCCCGCAGCGGCGACGAGCGGCGTTACGGCTGTCCCCCGCCACCCATCCCGCCCGGCATAGACGGCCTGCCGGCGGCCCACATACCGGGTTTTAGCCTGTCCGAGGAGATCGCCTTTCCGCCGCGCACCTTCACTCTCAAGGAGCTCTTTCCTCTGTCCATCGACTCCGGACATCTGGCCCCGCCCATCGTCCAGAATCCCGAGCAGTTCGGCATACAATTCCAGCCGGAAGCGTTGCTAATCTTTCACAACAATCCCGTGATGTCCTCCGGGGAACCCAAGGTGGTCATGAAAGCGATGGAGAAGGTCTTCGTCGTGGACATCACCCTGGACCTGGACGAGACGGCGGAGTTTGCCGACGTGATCCTCCCGGAATCCAGCTACCTGGAGCGCTTCAATCTGGTCAACCTCGAGTCCGACGCGGTGGGCCTCCAGGCAGCGCAGCCGGCGGTGGAGCCGATCCACGACACCCGGGAGGGCATCGACATCCTGATCGATCTGGCCGATCGCTCCGGCTGCCTTCGCGGCCCCTCCGGATACAACGCCCTTCTCAACGGAGTGCTTCAGCTTTCCCCTCCTCACAGACTGAATACCGAGCGCCGCTACAGCTGGGAGGAGATTCTCGACATCTGGGCGCAGTGCCGCTTCGGCAAGGATCGCGGCCTCGAGTGGTTCAAGACCCACGGCCACCACATGCGGCTGCGTACGCCATCGGAGAAGTACCGGCCGACGCGCTGGGGGGATTTGCGTATACCCGTGTATTACAACTTCGTGCAGGAAACCGGCAGCAAGTTGCGCGCGGCCCTGGATCAGTCGGGATACGAGGAGACCTTGGGTTTCCGGTGGGATACGTCCGACTTTGTCGCCGTCCCCTTTTGGAAGCCCAGTCCGATCCATCGAGACGACTCACCCTACGACCTCTACTGTATCAACTACAAGGTTGCCACCAGCACCTCTGCCGAGGGCGTCGCCAACCCTTGGCTCATGGAGATCAACGATCAGGACACCGCCTACCTGGATGTGGAGATAAATCCCGCGGTCGCCAATGCCAGAGGCATCCACACGGGGGACCGGGTGCGGGTGGAGTCGGCGGTCGGCAGCGTCGAGGGCAGAGCCCTTATTACGGAGGGTATCCAAGCTCAGACGGTGAGCATCGCGGGCGTTTTCGGGCGATGGATGAAGCATTCGGCCGCCAGCGGGAGGGGCGCCCACCACAACGCACTGCTTCCTCTGAGCATTGACTACACTGACAAGATCGGCGGTGACATCGAAACCTGCGCCAAGGTCAGGGTGATGAGGATCTGAAGATGCCAAGATACGGCATGGTGATCGACATCGACCGCTGCGTTGGCTGTCACTCCTGCACCGCGGCCTGCCGCCAGGAGAACGTCACCCCTCCGGGGGTTCGCTGGACCAAGGTCTTCCAGATGGACGAGGGCAAGTACCCCAAGGTCCGGCGCAGTTTCGTTCCGCGCGGCTGCATGCACTGCGCCCAGCCCCCCTGCGTGGACGCCTGCCCGACCGGTGCCAGCTACAAGAGAACCGACGGGCTGGTGCTGGTGGACCCGTCCCGTTGCATCGGCTGCAAAACCTGCATGAT
>JASLXL010000083.1 GCA_030740335.1 SAR202 cluster bacterium
GTCGAGTGGCGCGAAGGGCAGATTAGCAGTTTGGGTCAGGCACCCATCAGGCTGAGATTCTTCCTGGACAACGCCAAACTGTACTCTTTCACCCCCCTTGGACTGAGGGGTAGGAGTAACTTTAGCCTGTTTCAGACGAGATCTTTAGTAGAAGAGTGACAAGGGATACCACGTCAGACCACATCTACAGAGGAAGTCATGCACTATAAGACCAGCGAGTCTACCGCAACGTCGTATAGCCAGGTTATCCATGACGGTGACGGGGAGATCAAGACGACGCCGCTCTTCAGGGATGTTCTAAGGCTACCAGTCAACTTTGCAATCTGGGAGTTGGCTCCTGGGGTCAGCGAAGGTGGTCATGTCCACCAGGGAGAAGACGCGCATGAGGAGCTTTATTACTTCATCGAGGGAGAGGGCATCATGTGGGCCGATGGCGAGGACGTGCCCGTTAAGGCAGGGGACGCTGTTCTTGCGCCGGAAGGCTCCGACCACGGCTTCCGCAATACCGGTCGCGGTCTCCTGAAGCTCGCGTTATTGTGGGGGAAGCCCGACGATAGAGCGACCTGAGATTCAGGTTAATATGTCCCACGTCTGGCAGGGCTGCGCCCTGTGAGGCCACAAACAGTGTAAGTGGTGTACTTTTGACACATTTGTGAACGTAACTAAAATGTTGTTTCATATCGTATTTGGAGGTAACCCTGGTGACGGTTAACAACGTGAAACAGCGTACGTTGGAAGGAAACCTCGCGATAGGAGCACCGATTGGGCTGAGGTCTCCATTGGTAGGGGAAATGGTGTCACCTCTCGGGTTTGACTTCATCCTACTGGACTGCCAGCACGGTGTTTGGGATGACCAGAGCACGATACACGCTTTTAGGAGCATCAGTCTGAGGTCAGCAGTGCCAATGGCTTGGGCCCCATACAATTACGGCCAGGAGATCAATGCCGAGACCTACGCTATCTGCAAGGCCGACCTCCTTCTAAAGGGACAAGGAGATGCGGCTGACAACATAGTCGGCGGCCCTGAACAATCAACTCTTTACAATGACGCATTCTTATCACGCGAATTCGATTTCATGCTCTCCAATCCGCCCTACGGTAAGAATTTGGAAGAGCGATCTAGAGCGCGTGGGGAGCAAGGAGGAGATGCGCGATCCCCGCTTCGGTGGACTGACGTCCATATAGCCGTGTCATAATGCCGGACGAGCAGGGTCCGATGTTCAGCCTCACCGACGGACAAATCTAGAATCCCATGGAGGGAATGAGATGAGTGAGTGAGTAGTAACAGCGAAGGGAGAATAATCAGTCACATGACCCAGAAAATTGGCCTCCTCGGCTCCGACAGCAGTCACGTTGAGAAATTCACGGAAATCCTGAACGTTGACGACCATCCGGCCTACTGGCCCGACAGCGGGGCACGAGTCTGGACAATCTGGGGTGAAGACCCCCAGCGTACCAGAGATGCCGCCAACCAGGGAAGAATCCCAATGGTGGGCTCCAGCCCGGAACAGGTCGTCGAGCAGAGCGACATGGTGTTCGTTGTCGCCCGCCACGGGGGACTGCACCTCGACCATGCCAAGCTGGTCATCGCGGCCGGCAAACCACTATTCGTCGACAAGCCCTTTACCCAGACTCCCGACCAGGCTAGGGCGTTGATCTCCCTAGTGGAAAAGTCCGGCATCCCCATGACCTCCTTGTCGACACTCCACTATGGCAGCGACGCGCGAGTGTATGGTAAGGGCCTAATGGCGGCCAGCCCAGTGCGGTATGCCGCCTACATCGGGCCTGCCACCCGTCTGAACCAGTACGGCGGGATTGTGTTCTACGCCATACACCCCGTCGAGCTCATGCTCAACTTCCATGGCGTGGACGTGGTCTCGGTCAACGCCGTCGAAGGCAGAACCGGCGCCGACAAGTCCAACATCAACGCGACCTGTACTTATGGCGACGGCACCCTAGTGTCCCTGGGGCTGATCGGCGACGGTACCCCCGGTTTTTACATGATGGGCGTCGGCCGCGACGGGATTGTGGAGGTACCGGGCACGGTCCGCGACTATGCGGCAAACGCCCCAAAAGCGGACAACTACGAGAACGGTATGCGGGCCATATTGTCGGTGCTCCGTGGCGAAAAGCCCAGCGACATCACCCACGAACAGATGCTGCGGGCCATCCAGGTATGCTCGGCCATCGAGGAAAGCCTCCTACGAGGTGCGGCGGTCGACCCGCGCAACCTCTAACGCCCGGTCTCAGAGATTCGCGCAATACGCGAATCGGTTAGATCTAAAAGACCCGGAGGCGGGCAGAGCTCACCCACCTCATATGGTACAGTGCCAATCAGTATAATCAGCGGCTCAGCCCAGCCTAGCCAATTCAAACACTGGAACGTAATTACATAACGGAGGTTCACATAACATGAATGTCGCGCTGCTGGTGGAGAAACTCGGATGGCACTTTGAAGCTTGGCTACAAGCGCTTAGTAAAAGAAGTGATGTAGACAAGGTATTCTTATCGGACCCTTCTCGGTACAACTTGGATATGGTACGCCGCTATCTCGGGGATAAACTAGTAGCGGTCTACGATTCTCCACAGGC
>JASLXL010000084.1 GCA_030740335.1 SAR202 cluster bacterium
GCAGACCTCATGGCACCGCGTAGTGTAGTGTGTACGAATGCCAGATGGCAGCGTACATGTGGGCCATGTTATGATGTACTGGTATTTTCGCCGCTTGAGCGGCGTCGCCAAGTTGTCATGATTTGTGTGGAGCACCAATGAGTTCACGGTGGATGCGCAATGGCTTTATCTATCTGCTGATAGTAGTGGCTGTGATCGCCATTCTCTTCACGCTATTTTCAGACGTCAGTGGATCTCGTGAGATCCCGATTGACGAGGTCATTTCGATGGCCAAGCGTGGCCTTATCGAGACGATAGAGGTTCATGGCGACGGCCTCACGGTTATTTCTACCAGGCAAGAGACCCTCACATCTCGCAAGGAGCCGGATTCGAGCGTGGTTGAGATGCTGCAGAACTCCGGGATAGACCCGGTGGCCAGCAACATGAACATCATCGTGAAGGGGTCCAGTGGCCTCGGCAGCCTCTTTGGGATACTGCTCAACTTCCTGCCTCTAGTCTTTTTTGGCGCGGTTCTCCTGTTCATGATGAGGCAGGCCCAGGGCAACAGTAACCAGACATTCAGCTTCGGTCGCAGCCGCGCCCGAATGCTCGTAGGCAACCAGCCGTCTGTCAGTTTTGCAGACGTGGCGGGAGCAGACGAGGCAAAAGAGGAGCTTGAGGAGGTCGTCGAATTCCTCAAGTACCCAGATCGCTTCTTGACTCTTGGTGCGCGGATCCCGCGAGGCGTGCTCCTGGTAGGCTTTCCGGGGACGGGCAAGACGCTTTTGGCCCGCGCCGTCTCTGGCGAGGCAGGCGTCCCGTTCTTCTCGATCAGCGGTAGCGAGTTTGTTGAGATGTTCGTAGGTGTTGGCGCGTCACGTGTCAGGGACTTATTTGACCAGGCCAAGCGCAACGCCCCGTGTATCGTTTTCATTGATGAGATAGACGCGGTTGGAAGGCATCGTGGCGCTGGACTTGGTGGTGGTCATGACGAGCGAGAGCAGACTCTTAACCAGATTCTCGTAGAAATGGACGGATTCGATACCAGCAATAACGTCATTGTCATGGCATCAACCAACCGTCCCGATATCCTAGACCCCGCATTGCTGCGCCCGGGTCGCTTCGACCGACGCGTGACCCTCGACCTACCCGATATCAAGGGCCGCGCGGCCATCCTGAAGGTTCATTCCAAGGGGAAACCCCTCGCTGCCGACGTGGACCTGCAGACTATCTCGAAGCTTACCACCGGCTTCAGCGGTGCCGATCTCAATAATCTGGTGAACGAGGCTGCCATTCTCGCAGCCCGCAGGAGCAAGAGCGAGATAGGCGCCGCCGAGTTTGCCGAGTCGGTGGACCGCGTGATGCTGGGGCCGATCAGGCGCTCTCGTATCTCGACCGAACATGAGCAGGAGATCACCGCCTACCACGAAGCTGGACATGCGATTGTGGGCCACCTGCTGGAACATGCAGATCCGATTGCCAAGGTGACCATTCTTTCCCGCGGCGCAACAGGCGGTCATACCCGGTCTCTCCCAGAAGAGGATAGGCGATACTGGACCCTGAACCAGTTCAAGGACATGATGGCCATGGCCATGGGCGGCAGGGTAGCCGAGCTGTGCCAGTTCGGTGAGGGTGAGATCACGACTGGCGCGAGCAACGACTTGGAAAATGCCACCAATATGGCTCGCACCATGGTCACACAATACGGAATGAGCGAAAAACTAGGCCCGAGGACCTTTGGCAAGCGGGAAGAGATGGTTTTCCTTGGCCGCGAAATTTCGGAGCAGAGGGACTATAGCGACAAAGTCGCCGAGACCATCGACGATGAGGTGTACTCTCTCGTGGGCGCAGCTTATCAGAGGGCCAGGGATGTTCTCTCCAACAACAAGATAGAATTTGGTCAGTTGGCCAAGTATCTGCTCGAACACGAGACTGCCGATGGGGACGTGATCAAAGCTTTGTTCAATCCGCCGCCGGCGCCCGACGACGGCCCGACCCCCACTGCGGACCCGGAGCCATCTCCCGCGGTCTAGTCTCTCGTCGGCCCGGCTCGGAGACGCGACACGCCCATCTCCTCGACGAATCGTGCTTGAACCCGTCGGGCGCCGTAACGCACCCCAAACCCGGCCCTGCTCACCGGAGCGAAAATCCTTTGCCCCGCTCATCCTGAGCCGTCGAAGGGTCATGCCCCAACAACAAATGCGGGCAGCGCGCTGGTACTGGGTTGAAGGGGGTGTCAGAGGGGCATGTCTCCCGGCGTGAGTGCGATGGGTTCACCATGAGCCAATAACCACGCTGTCCTCCGGAGCGAAGGATTCTGCTTGCCCTGAGCTCGCTGCTCAAGGTTTCGCCACGTCTGCTAGCAACCAAGGACGCTAGCAGACGCGCACTCATCCTTCGGCAAAGGGAACCGAATTGGGAACCGCGGATCTAGCGTGCGGCTTCCGCCGGGGCGAACCCCACCTTTGGCAGTGATGCGGCCAGGGCATCCAACACCTCTTGAATGTCGTCGGATGTGGTCTTGCCCATGTGCCCAATGCGGAATATCTTGCCGTCAACCGGCCCTTGACCACCGCCTAATACCACATTGTGATCTTCTCTCACAATTCGCAAAAGATCTGAGGCGATAACACCCTCTGGGATGGACACCGCAGTCACTGTGTCTGATGCGTAGCGTTCGTCGGGGAATAGGGACAGCCCCAAATCCTTGATGCCCTCTCGGGTCATTTCGGCGATCCGAATATGCCGAGCGAAAAAGGCGTCGATCCCCTCTTCTTGAAGTTGCGCTATCGCCAAATCTAGAGCGTAGTAGATTGAGACCGCAGGTGTGTACGGCGGCTGGCCCTTCTCGTAGTAGCTACGGTACTGGGCGAGGTCTAGGTAGAACTTGGGCATCTTGGCCGACGCGTGCGCCTCCCATGCCCTTTCGCTGAAGCTGATGAACGCCAATCCCGGAGGCAGCATCCAGCCCTTCTGCGAGGCCGTGGCGACAACGTCGCAGCCCCAGGCGTCGGTTTGCAACGGGATTGAGCATACGCTGCTGATGCCATCCACTAGCAACAACTTGTCAAACTCGCCCTTTACGACCGAGGCGATGGCCTCCAGGTCGTTGGTGACACCTGTCGAGGTCTCGTTGTGGGTGACCATCACGGTCCCGATGCCAGGGTCTGTATTCAGGGCGTCCCGTAGTGCGTCTATGTCGACCGCGTTACCCCAGGGGAAGTCGATCTTGGTAACGTCCGCGCCATATATTCCCGCGATCTGACCGAACCGGTCGCCGAAGGAGCCTATGCTGACGTTGAGCACCTTGTCCCCGGGCGAGAGAGTGTTAACGATAGCGGCTTCCATCGCGCTGGTGCCGGAGGAGGTCAGGATGTAGAGGTCATTCTTGGTGTCGAATACCTGCTTGAGTCCGTCGGTGACGCGATACAGCAACTCCTTAAACTGCGGTCCACGGTGGTTCATCATCGGGGTCGCCATCGTCGCGAGAATGTCTTCGGGCACGGGGATCGGCCCAGGTATTCGTAGGTTCATCTTTAGCCTCCGGCAAGGTCTTTCCAACGGTTCTATTGTACCGTGCTGAGGGCTGTTGTGATACCAAAAATGTGTCGTAGATGGAGATTGGCAGGGGCGGGTCCTAGACCGCCTTTGGGGGCCTGGTAGCTCGTATCATGCGCCGCCGGCCCACCTGCACGATGGAAGAATCCTTGATCGTCGTTACTGGCGCATTCGCTGTTAGGGGCTGGCCGTCCTTCTTGACCGCGCCCTGGCCGATGAGCCTTTTTGCAGCGCTCGAACTCTCTGCCATACCCGCACTTACCAGGAGGTCGCTAACTCTTTTCCCGTCCAGCGCCGCTGAGATCTCGTAGATCGATATGTCTTCGGGCAGTTCCCTGCGCTGCACGGTTCGTTCGAAGTGGTTCCGTGCACTGCGGGCGGCATCGTCGTTGTGAAACTGCGCCACGAGCTCATCCGCAAGTCGCTTCTTTAGCTCCATCGGGTTTACGGAGCCGTCCGCAAGGCCGTCGCGCAGCTCGATAAGCTCGGCGGTCGGTACGTCGGTCAGGTAGTCGAAGTAGTCTAGGACTGTATTGCGGGTCCGTTCCTCTCCGGTCTCGCCGTCCTGGGGGTCGGGATCGGCGCTCTCGTCGGGGAGCGACATTATCTTGCCGTACATGTCGTTTGGCAGCTCATTCAGCCCGATGTAGTTGCCCAGACTCTTGCCCATGCGGCGAACGCCGTCGGTCCCGACCAGGATTGGCACCAGCAAACATTGCTGTGGTCGCTGGTCCATCATTCGTTGCAGGTCGCGGCCTACGAGCAGGTTGAATTTCTGATCCGTGCCTCCGAACTCTACATCGGACTCGACTGCCACCGAGTCGTAGCCCTGAAGCAAGGGATACAGAAGCTCGGTGATGGCGATGGCTTGGTTGGCCTTGAAGCGCTTGGCGAAATCCTCTCGGGCAAGGAACTGGGCGACGGTGAATTTGTTCGTGAGTTGAATCACATTGTCTAGGGTGAAGGGTCCGAACCACTCGCTTTGCATGCGAATCTCGGTTTTGTCTCGGTCGACGATCTTAGAAAATTGCTCCAGGTACGACTCGGCGTTCTCAAGAACCTGCGCCGCTGAAAGCATGGGCCGTAACGCTGACCGGCCACTGGGGTCGCCAATTTGAGCGGTCCAGTCACCGACGATAATGACCACCTGATGGCCGAGTTCCTGGAGATGCCTGAGCTTGCGGAGCAGGACCGCGTGCCCGAGGTGCAGGTCCGGCGCGCTGGGGTCGAAGCCCACCTTCAGCCGCAGTGGCCTTCCTGCGTCCAGGAGTTTCACGAATTCCGACTCGTCTATGGTCTCGGCAACGCCCCGACTAAAAATGCGTTCTTTTTGCGCAGCGTCCATATGTTTTGTCTCTCCGGGTTGTTCAGTCGCCAGGCGCCTACGACGATACCTACGAGTTGTCCGTCCGGCTGCCTTCGAGCGCGGCCCTAGTCTCGGACACATCGTTATCGATCTGCCGTTGAAGCTCCTCGACGGTGTTGAATTTCAATTCGTCTCGCAGTCGACGCACGAAATCGAGCCGCACCTCGTGGCCGTACAGGTCGCCTCCAAACTCCATCAGGTGCGCCTCGATCGAGTGACCGCTGCCCTCAAATGTCGGATTGAATCCGATGCTGGTGGCGGCCATATAGTGCTCGCCTTCGACCCTTGCCCAGGCGGCGTATATGCCGTCCCGAGGCACCATAGTGTCTCCGGGCAAGCTCAGGTTTGCGGTAGCAAATCCCAGGCCGATGCCGCGGCCATGGCCCTTGACGACGGTGCCGGCCAGTGAGTACTCGCGCCCGAGCATGACTGTCGCGCGGGCCATGTCTCCCTCCGCAATGGCCTCTCGGATGGAGGTGCTTCTGACGACCGGCCCCTCTTCGGATCGGAGTGGCTCAATCATTTCTACGAAAAATCCCATCTCTTGACCCAGGGCCGCAAGCGTCGTCCCGTCGCCCTCACGCCTGTGTCCCATGGCGAAGTCGGGACCCACCACGAGCCCGGTCATGTGAACATGCTCTTTCAAAAGAACCGCGAACTCGCGTGCGGTGAGTGTGG
This sequence comes from SAR202 cluster bacterium, assembly GCA_030740335.1. The sequence goes on from JASLXL010000084.1 coordinate 5,582, forward strand.
ATAGCGCCTTGTCGAATGAGACCGGGATGACCAAGTCGATGCCAGTTTCCCTGAGGAGCGCGACGCGTTCGTTGATGGTGGTCAGAAGCATAGGCGCGACGTCGGGATGCACCACCCCCCGCGGGTGATCTGTGAAAGTGATGACGACGGAGGTGAGCCTGTGGCGATCCGCCTCTGCTTTCAGGCGAGACAGCAGATGCCGGTGTCCACGATGGACGCCGTCAAAGACTCCGATTGTGAGCGCGGAGTTCTCTGCGGGCCTGTGCAATTGGAACTGGTCTATGATTTTCATGGGTGACGCATCAGTGTGGCAATTTTCGAAGGAGTAGGGCTATTTTACAGCCTGCGGCTTCCCATGTGTAGCGTGGCACGTCGTCAGACGCAGGATAGGCGTCTCATCTCCATTTCTCCGAAGATCGTCCCACGAACCCTCCTAGATCAGCCCCTAGTCTTTTTTCCCCAATCTTTGCTCCAGAGGTTTTCGGAGGGCCAGGCTGGTAGGCAGGATCATTGCCGTGACGCCGCTCATAATTGTGATGGCGAGTCTGATGTTCAGCAGGTCCGCGACCCGACCGTAGATAATGGGCGCGATGGTTCCGCCGGTCTCGGTGATCGTGTAGTAATAGCCGTAGGCGCGTGGCTGGGTGCGCGTTGGGACGAAACTGGAAACGGTTGAGTAGAGCACTGACGAGGTGCCGTTGAGTCCGATGCCCAATACGAACATCAACGGAGCCATTGCCAGGGTTGGGGTTGTAGAGGCTACCACTAGCAACGTTGCCGTTAGCCCTTTGGTGCCCCAGATCAGTCGAATGGCACCGTAGCGATCACCTAGCCACCCGGTGACATACTTGCCTACGGCGCCTCCTGCCAGCAGGAATAGCAGCATAATGAGGGTCTGCTGGTCGTTCATGCCCTTTTCCTTCATGATGAAGGGCAGGAACGTAAGCGCTGCTGAACGGGTGGCCGAGTCGAGGAATCCTATGCCTCCAAGGGTCAGAAAACCCCGGGTATTGGTTTTTTCGAGCCCGACTTCGCGGAACGTCTTAAGACTGGCCGACGGCCTACCGCGGTCGATCGTGCGCCTCAAGAGCATGGTAATCGCCATGAAGGCCAGGCCGCCCAGCCCGACGATTCGCATAGTGGCGCGCCAGCCGTACCTGATCGCCACTAGGAGGGCGACGGCGGGCGCCGCCATCTTGCCCAGGTCGCCGGCGAAATTGACCGTGCCCACGGCGGTGCTACGACCGTCGTCGTAGGATCTGGACACCATGCTGGTGGCAAGGGGGTGTTGCGTGCCTCCTCCGAGTCCCGAAACCAGAGTAATGGCCAGTATGAGCATGAATCCGGGTGCCAGCGCCATCCCGACGAGTCCCGCTGCTACCCACATGTTGCCGCCCAAGAGCAGCCAGAATTCGCCGACGGACTCGGCAAGGTAGCCGGCAGGTATCTGCAACGCTGCGGAAGCCCCGCTGTAGACGGTCCTGACCAGCCCGACGTCTGTGTAGGATAGAAGCAGATCCGGGTCCGTCTGCATCAGTGGCAACAGCGCGATCATGAGTGCGTAGAACAGGTCGCTCCAGACGTGGGTGGCCGACGCAAATAGAAGGACCATTCGCTTGCTTGGACCTTCAGAATACAAGGCCGTCATAAAGCGCGACCTCGCTCATGTCGGAATGTGGAGGGCATGCGACAGTGTTGTTGGGGGAGACTTGGACGGCGCCGGTAGGTGCTAGCTCCCCAGGCGCTCGTAAGCCTCTGTGACGAGCATTACGGTCTCATCCCAGCCGCAGCACGCATCTGTGATGGACACCCCGTACTTGAGGTCACTGGGATCATCCCCCAAGTTCTGGCTGCCCTCGAACAGGTGGCTCTCGAGCATGAGGCCGACGATACCTGTCGTCCCCGCCACTCTCTGCTCGATCACGTCCCGGAAGACGACCGGCTGCACTCGGTGGTCCTTGTTGGAATTCGCGTGAGAGCAATCGACTACTAGATTCGGCTCGAGCCCGCTGCCAGCAAGATTGCCCATAGCAGAGGTGATCGACTTCGCATCGTAGTTAGGCCCGTCCTTGCCACCTCTTAGTATCAGGTGGCACGCGGGATTTCCGGTGGTGTGGACGATAGAGCCAGCGCCCTCGTCATCGATGCCTAGAAAAACGTGCTCAGAGCGTGCTGCGATGATGCCGTCCACTGCGATCTGGACCGAACCCCCAGTGCCGTTCTTGAAGCCTATGGGCATACTAAGCCCGGAGGCCACGAGCCTGTGGGTCTGACTCTCAGTGGTCCGGGCGCCAATAGCACCCCAGGCCACCAGGTCTCCCAGGTACTGCGGGGTGAATGGGTCGAGCCACTCGATGGCTGTCGGCAGACCAATTTCGTTGACTTTGAGCAGGAACTCGCGAGCGATGGCCAGGCCGTTGGACACATCGTAAGTCCCGTTTAGATTGGGGTCGTTTATGAGCCCCTTCCAACCGAGCGCCGTCCTTGGTTTTTCAAAGTAGACGCGCATGACGATCAAAATCCGGTCCTTCACACGGTCTGAGAGTTCCTTTATTCGCCCGGCGTACTCGATACCTGCCTTTGTGTCGTGTATCGAACAGGGACCGACGATCAGCATCACGCGATCATCGGTCCCGTCTATTATCAGTTCTATCTGTTTCCGGGCTCCCGCAACGTGTACTTCAATGTCAGGGGTTGCCGGGAAGCGTTTCCAGTACTCAGAGGGCGGGGCGAGGGGAGTTATGCTAGAGACGTTGGTATTTCTGAGGTTATCGTTCTGTGTGGTCATGGGGACGTGCCTCCAGGATAGTGTAGAGTGGTTCACAGTTCCGGCCTTTGGACCGCCAATAAAGCGGCGCAACGTCCGACTTGCCAAACCACCACCCCGGCACTGGGGAGTTGGCGTTCGGCCAGCTATTTCTCCACAGTGACAAGGCTCACACCTCCGGCATGCCTCTACTTCTCAGGTTTGCGGCGCCCTTCAGGTACCTGAACTGGATATCCTGACTGGACTTGTCCGTGTTAACCAGAAGCAGGACGCGTATGCATTTTTCTGTGGCGCCCGCTACGTCTACTTCGACGCTGCCCAGCAGTGCGATATCGTTCCAACCAATCTTGCGGGCTGAGAGGGCCGGGAACTCCGCATCTAGGTCGACCGTGGAGGTGAATTGGACTGCGACGATGTCATCCAATTGTACATCGTTTGCCTCGATCAGGCTCTTGAGAAGTTCAGTAGTGGCCTCGATGATCGCCTCTGACGTATTCTCGTCGGCGGTGGTTGCCCCCCTGATCCCCCTCATCCGACCCATTGCTCTCACTCCGGTGCTTTTATTAATACTTCGATTCCGACGACTGAGATATCAAAGGTACGGACGCACGGCGTCGGCCTGGCTCAGTCAGTCTCCGGTCCCGTCCCCTTAGCATGCCCAGCACCTTGCCGCATAGATGCTATGAACTCGCACGCTGCTTGTACGGCTTCTGCCTTTGGGAGGGCGGCGATTGCGTCTATCAGCGCGCTGCCGAACGCCGTCCCATCGGAGAAAGCTGCGACTTCCCTGACGTGGTCGGGAGTCGAAATTCCGAAGCCGACAAGGATCGGCAGGTCTGTTTGTAGCCGAATCCTATTGACCAGGCCTTCCAGCCCTTCACGCAGACCGGCGCGTGCACCGGTTACCCCCGTAAGGCTCACGCAGTATATAAACCCGCCTGCGTGTTGACAAGCCCGTTTTATGCGGTCTGTGGTGCTTGTCGGCGCCAACAGCGGAACCAGGTGGACACCGTGGCGTTGGCATATCTCGTGAAAGGGGGTTGCCTCTTCAGGGGGTAGGTCTGGAACGATGAGGCCATCAACCCCAGCGTGCGCAGCCTCCTCAACGAAGTTCTCCAAACCGGCCCTCAAAAATGGGTTGTAGTATCCCATCAGGAGCACAGGCGCATTTGAGTTTCGCTCCCTGAGACTACGTACGGCGTCGATGCAGATCTGCAGAGTAACGCCTTGCTCAAGGGCGTGTTTACTGGTCATCTGGATAGTAGGGCCCTCGGCCAGAGGATCGCTGAAAGGCACCCCCAACTCGATGAGGTCCGCGCCCGACTGCAAGACTGCCTCCGCGATATCGATTGACGTGTTGAGGTCGGGATAGCCTACAGTCATGAAAGGGGCGAGTATCGTTCGTCCAGCCTTCCGGGCCTCATGGAGTGTCAAGTCGATTCTATTGGTCATCGTGTGGTCATCGTGCCTCTCGCTTGGTGTCCGAGCCACTGGCTATCGGGGTGTGCAGAGGGGCAGAGCCCTATGCAGGGAGCCTGAGGGAGTCTTTCAGAAAACACTTCTATTTTTTCTTCTCTCCCTGGTTAGCAATGGTTTATTGCCCATTGTCCAGTTAAGTTGCGATCACAGAACTCTAAGTTGCGGTCATCAACCAAAGAGCCAGCAGGTTCTGGGTGGAATGGGCCAAAAACGGAGGCCATATTGATCGCGTTCGCAGGTACAGCCAGGACAACAGCATACCACTCACGAAGAAGGGTACCATGACGCCGAGGTCGACGTGGCCCGCCGCGAACAAAATACTAGTTACAACTGCTGCACGGAATTTTCCCAGGGGACCGACGAGCGCGGTCAAAACAAAACCCCTGAAAAACACCTCCTCGACCAGAGGACCGGCGAGTCCGATCAGCGCAATGGTAACCAGTCGTCGATATCCCTCTCCCAGGATGGCGACGGGGACTTCGGTGGGCACCAAGAAATCAAAGCCGAGAGCGGTGACGATAGCGACATATACACCGCTGAACACAAGGCTGCCCAGCAATGCCGGCCAGGGAATCAGCAGTGCTAGACGTCCTTTGGGAGGGCTGAACCCGACGACGCTCCGCGGTACCCGGTGTCTTCGGATGCCCAGATACCACACAGCAGAGACCATCAGCAGGTGCGGTATCGTTATGACCACCGGGACGAGGGCGTTGTTGAGGGTGTTCTCGGTACCACGAAACGCGATAGTGAGTGTGGCGACCAGCGCTGCCGAGCCGCCTGTCACCATAGCCACACCCACTAGCGCTCCGCGCGGACCCCACGGCGCCAGGCGCTCTCGCGCAGATGATGCCTGCTCAATCATGCTTGTCACGTTTTTGTCGGCCAGTTGTCGAGATGTTTCGAAGTGCCCTGCTATAATTTGTCAAGCGCCGGGCGGCATGGTTGCCCGACATCACAGCGTCAGGGGGACTTTGATGAGTGGACATAGACTCTCCGTGAAGGGAGACACGGGTAGTAAACGGATTGCGCTGGAGTGCGAGCACCAGTCCGGGGTGCTCTACGTCGTACCGGCAGAATTGAGTTGGGTATGCTCCGACGACAAGTTACATGCCCACGCGCTGGCGGGCTTCTTCAGGCAGCTTGGTCAGTTGGAAAACCCCATTATTGACGAGGTGATGCAGCGGTGGGGGCTCTATTATCGCACCAGGGAAATCGGCTCTGAAGGACATGATGACCAGGTGGAGAGCTAGTACCTCGGCCTAGTCGTCCACGCTTGCATCGTCGCCCTCTGGGTTGTTTCTGATTATGCGGTGGATCACCGGGCCGAATGCGTCATCGTCTCCTGGCTCTGTGTCATCGTTTGACCAGTCCTTCAAGGTGTCGTCGTCGCCCGAATTGAATGCTTCCTGGGACCCCGACAGTATCGTTCCGCGGGCTGGGATTTCCTTCGGAGGGAAAGACATGGCACCGGATTGAGACGGGTGCTTGTACACCTCTCGGACGATCAGCAGAAGCGCCTCTTCCCCAACACTTCTGACAGCAGCCTCATACCTGTTGCCGTCCTTCATGAGCCGGACCAGCCTTACGGTGAGTCTTGGTTCGATCTGACCAAGGAGAGCGCCTCCGAGTCCAATCGCCTTGAGGACACCGCCCTCTGATTTTAACTGCACTGGTCGACCTGGCGCCTCTTTCAGGAGCACCTTGGGCTTTGCCAGGTTCACCAGGGCCGTAACCGTGGTCTTGCCGATCTCCTCTACAAACGTGTCTCCCACGGCGCAGCCACGGATCATATCCACGGGCTCGGTGTCGTCGAGCTGCTGTAGGCGGTCCAGGTTTTTGCGTGCGATCGGGTTGTGGGGAGATAACTCCAGCGAACGCCCGAAGGCTGCCTTCGCGTCTCGAATTCTCCCGACCTCCGTTAGCGCCTTCCCTAGCCTGTTATAGGTCTCAAGGTTATCAGGGAAGTCGTCGAGGATAGCCTCGTTTGCCTCGACCGCATCCGACCAGCGGCTCTGCATGGCGAGATCGATCGCCTTCTTGGCCTGATCCTCTTTTTGTCTTTTCTGGGCTTGTATTTGTGTTGAAGTCATTGTGCTGTATACCGATCATCAGGACGTTCTGAGGTCCGCGAGCCCAAGGCCGCCTGGCGACCTCCATACTTTTTGGTCGGCGAATTCTAGCGCATGACCCTATGTCGCGCAAGGAGTATTCGTGTCTTGATTCGCTCGATATCTGCTATTTTCCGTAATAGCCGCGCGCATCTCTTAGCCTAACCATGATGACGTCCCATA
>JASLXL010000085.1 GCA_030740335.1 SAR202 cluster bacterium
GCAGACCTCATGGCACCGCGTAGTGTAGTGTGTACGAATGCCAGATGGCAGCGTACATGTGGGCCATGTTATGATGTACTGGTATTTTCGCCGCTTGAGCGGCGTCGCCAAGTTGTCATGATTTGTGTGGAGCACCAATGACTTCTATTTCCCACGAAAAGATCACGCTATCCAATGGCCTGGACGTGATTATCCACGAGGATCACTCTCTGCCACTCGTCGCCGTGAACGCCTGGTACCACGTCGGATCGAAGAACGAGGAGCCAGGACGTACCGGGTTTGCTCATCTATTCGAACATGTCATGTTTGAGGGCTCCGAACACCACAACGATCTCTTCTTCAACCCTCTACAAAAGACAGGGGGCTCGGTCAACGGCTCGACCACCTCCGATCGAACGAACTACTGGGAGAACCTGCCCTCCGAACACCTGGAATTGGCCCTGTGGCTGGAATCGGACCGGATGGGCTTCTTGTTGGACGCGCTGGATCAGGAGCGACTGGACCTGCAGCGCGATGTGGTAAAGAACGAGAGGCGTCAGAGCTACGAGAATCGACCCTATGGGATGGCGCACCTGCTGATGCAGCCAATGATCTACCCTGCGCCCCATCCTTACTCCTGGCCGGTAATCGGATCTCAGGAAGATTTGGACGCGGCGTCTCTTGATGATGTGAAAGCCTTCTTCCGCTGCTACTACAGCCCATCCAACGCCAGCCTAGCAATTGCAGGGGACATAGTCCCGGACAGGGTTAAGGATCTGGTGGAGCGCTACTTTGGGAGCATCGCCCCCGGGGTCGTGCCGAACCGCGTCCAGCAGATGGGCTCCGCTATCAGCGGTGAGGTAGCACTGGACCTCACCGACAAGGTGGAGCTGCCGAGACTTTACTTGGCATATCCCGGTCCCGCAGCCTTCGATAAGGACGAGGCAGCCCTGGACGTGCTGTCTACGATACTTTCGGACGGCAAGAGTTCGCGGCTCTACCGGTCCCTGGTCTATGAGAAGCAGATCGTCCGGGATGTGTCGGTTGGTAACTACGCGCAGGAAATAGCAGGGGAGATCAGCATTCAGGCGACCGCCAGTCCCGGGCACTTCCTTGACGAGATCCAGTCCCTCATAGAGGAAGAGTTAGATCGTGCACGCACTGAAGAGCCTACCGACTATGAGATACAGCGCGCGATCAACCGCATCGAAAGCCATAACGTGAGGCAGATCGAGCAGATCGGCGGCTTCGGGGGAAGAGCCGACCAGCTCAACTACTTCAACACCTTTACAGGTAACCCGGGAGCGATCAATACCGACATCGAACGGTATCGTGCAGTCACCGCACAGGACGTAACAGCCGCAGCCAGCAAATGGCTGGGGTCGGCCAGAGTGCGCATGACCGTGGAGCCCGAAAAGTCCAAAAGTGCCTCAATCAGTTCCTTAGACCGCTCGATAATGCCCGAGGGAGAGAGCCTCGGCCATTTCACACCGCCGACCATGCGCCGAGAGCGGCTGGCCAACGATCTTGATTTGCTCTACGTTGAGAAGCGCGAGTTGCCCATGGTTGCCATTGGCCTTGTGCTGAATACAGGGGCTGACAGGGACCCTGTATCAATCCCCGGCCTCGTGCAAATGACTACATCGATGCTGGCCGAAGGGACCTCAACTCGGTCGAGCACCCAGATTTCCGAGGAGATGGAGTTCTTGGGATCAGGGCTCCATCCGGATACAGGCCGTGAGCACATGGTCATATCCGCAGAGGCGTTGACGGCCCACTGGCCCGCAGCCCTGGAGATTGTGGCCGACGTCGTCCAGAACGCCACATTCCCGACCGACGAGTTGGAGCGCGTTCGAAAGGAGCGGCTGGCCGACCTGAAGCGCGTGTCTTCAGACCCGGTTGCGATAGCTCAGCGAGCGACTAGAGCGCTGATATACGGGCACGATAGCGGATACGGCCACCCGATAAGCGGCACGGAGGACTCGGTCGCTGCCATCACGCGCGACGGCATCATTGCAAACTACGGGCTCCACTTCACACCGCAGAATGCGACCCTAGTGGTTGTGGGCGACATCACGGGCGAGGAGGTGGTGGCGAAGGCAAAAGAGTTCTTCGCGGACTGGAGAACGGCCTCGGGGGACACCACTCTCATTCCGGAAGCTACCTCGCCCCGGAACGACATTTCAACCCTGTACCTGGTTGACCGTCCAGAAGCTCCTCAATCAGTTATTCGAGCAGCCCATCTTACAGTTCCACGTAGTGACCCGGACTTCTATGCGATGTACGTAATCAATTACGTATTCGGGACCCAGATGACCTCGCGACTGATGATGAACCTGCGACAAGAAAAGGGCTACAGTTACGGGTACTACGCCCAGATCGACTGGCTCAAAGGTTCGTCGTCGCTGATAGCGGGAGGCTCTGTCCAGACGGATGTGACCAAGGACGCCCTGGCCGAAACCATCAAGGAGTTCACCGATATCCGCCGAGGCCGTCCCATTACCGAAGAGGAGTTCGAGAACGCCAAGGATGGAATCCTCCAGGGCTTCCCATCACAGTTCGAAACCCAGAGCCAGATCCTCCAGCAGCTAGTGCGTGTGGCGATCTTCGGACTACCCGACGATTACTACGCAAACTTCCTCGACAACATCGAGGCACTCACGCTAGACGATGTGCGCGCGGTCGCATCTAATCGAATAGAAGCCGACCGGTTGGCGATCCTGGTGGTAGGAGACCGAGAGGCCATATTTACGGGCCTGTGCGAGCTGGGACTGCCCATTGTGGCTGTGGATAACGAGGGCCGCCCCGTCTGAGCCGGGAGTCGAGGTAGAAGGTATGGGACATCTAGGATTGGCAATGGGCTCTCCAGCCCGTCCGACGGCGCTTCTACGTGCCCTCGATAAGGGCATCGTGCCACCGGACCAGCCGGTTGGGTGTGGCCTCCTCTTGACCACACTAGACGGCAATGGCATCCTCCCCCTCATCCTCCCCCTGCAGGTAATGCCCTTCATCCTGGAAGTCGCCATCTACATGCGAATCGCACTACCCCTTCTATTTGTGCCGATATTGGCCTTCTTCCTCAATCTCGGCGTATTGATGGACACAGGGCCGATCGTATTCCTGGCCACGTCCCTGGTTGCGGCGATTGGCGTAGTGGTGATCCTGTTCCAAACGGTCAGTTTCGGCCCAAGCTCAGTAGTGATGGATCGGGTAATGGCTGGCGCTGAACGGGTGTCGCACTCGTGATCAAGGGCGTGCCCGAGCAACCGTCATCCAGGACTGACCCTCGATCTGACCTTCCTCCGGCTACGCCCGGGTTCACCGGTCTAAGGGCTTCCCTTGATCGACGTTCACTAGCCATAACAGGGGCCGCACTTGCACTATTGACCGCCTTGGGCGTGCTGGGTGGCCTCTATGAAACATTTCCAGGGGACCTGATTGTGTCCAAGCGGGTACAGTCGCTTGGCTCCGACTGGCTTGATATGGTCATTGAGGCCATAGCGGTGGCGGGCACCTCAATAGGGGCCCTTACCGCCGTAGGAATCGCACTCCTAGCGACCTTAGCACTGCGCGGGCCTCGCCCTGCGGGATACTTGCTAGCAGTCGCCACGATTGGGGTGATCGTCCGGACCGTGCTCAAGGCGACAATCGCCCGGCCACGCCCGACAGAGGAGCTGATTCGGGTCATGGACATTCGCGACAGCTATTCATTCCCAAGTGGCCACGTAATGTTCTATGTCGTGCTGTTGGGCTCCCTGTACTTTCTGTTGTCGTCGTCGGGCCTCTCCGGCAAGATGATCCGCCTGGTACAAGCCATAATCGCTGTCGCGCTGGCATTAATTGGGATCTCCCGCGTATACCTGGGGGTGCACTGGCTGAGCGACGTGCTCGCAGGCTACATCTTCGGGGCGGCCCTGGTAACAGTGGCAGCCTGGGTGTGGCGTCGGTGGACGGTAACATAGCCCTAACCGCTTTCTTGCAGGGGCTATCGATGCTACAATTCGCTACGGTCCAGGTATGGTCCTCGAGATGACGCTCTGGATTGGAGAGGAACGCATCGGGGGCGCCCGGTCCGCGCCGACGCAGCATCGATATCTCGCACACATCACACGTGGAACGCCCTCTAAAAATAGCCCTTGTATCCGCATATGATTACGCTTTCCGTGGAGGCGCCAACGAGCACATCCGTAACCTCGCGGCGCAGTTCGAGGGCTGGGGCCATACGATTAAGGTAATTGCGCCTTGCTCCAAGCCCGAGGGCATCCCCGAGACCAACTTTATCCCAATGGGCAAGGCAGTACCGTTGCCTTCCGCAGGGTCGATCGCACGTGTTTCGCTTTCGGTGTGGCTACGCCCCCGCATCCAGAAGTTGCTGCGGGACGAAGCCTTCGACATCGTCCATCTTCACGAGCCGTTCTCGGGCTTCGTTACGCTGTACATGGCTGGACATTCGGAGACGGTCAACATCGCGACGTTCCACAGCTACCGGGGCACTCGACTCTACGGGATAGGCGCGAACAAGCTGGCGATGCCCCTTTTCCGGCGCCTGCACGGGCTGATAGCGGTGTCGAAGCCTGCTCACGACTTCATCAGCTCCCATTTCCCTGGGGACTATAGGATCATCCCCAATGGCATCGATGTTGACGCATTTGCCAAGGACGTTGAGCCGTTCGAGAACCTGCAGGACGGGATGATCAACCTGCTGTTCGTGGGCCGGCTCGAAAAGCGCAAAGGCCTGAAGTACATGCTGGGGGCCTACAGCCGCCTGAAATGGGATTGGCCGAACCTGCGTCTGGTGGTGGTCGGGCCGGGGAAGCCTGACCAGGATTCCCATAGCATCCTGAGCGAGCGCAACCTGCAGGACGTAATGTTCGTGGGCGGAGTATCGGAAGAGGACAAGGCACGGTACTACCGGTCGGCTGATATCTACTGTTCGCCTGCAACCGGCAGGGAGAGCTTCGGTATCGTGCTGTTGGAAGCGATGGCTGCCGGCAAGCCTATCGTAGCCACGTCGATCGAGGGGTATTCCACTGTGGTCACTGAAGGGCAAGAGGGTCTGCTAGTTCCGCCCAAGGACGACGAGGCCCTGGCAGACGCAATTTCGAAACTACTCAAAAACCCGGAACTGCGGGAGAAGATGGCCGCCAACGGGCGGAAGACGGTCGACGAGTATCGCTGGGAGCGGGTCGCCGGGCGCGTTATGGCCTTCTACCGTCTCCACCTCGACGATGCCACGACTCGAGCGGAGATCGACTTGGGCGTCGAGCGATGAACAGGTCTAGCGTCCGGCAGGCGCTTTCGTCCTACGTCGAGGCACCCGGGACGAGACTGTTGATAAGGCTGGGACTCTCCCCCAATGGCATCACCCTTGTTGGATTGGCAGGCGGCGGGGGAGCGGCCGTCCTGGTCAGCCAGAGCCTACTTATGTGGGGCGGGATAGCGATGATCCTGGCGTCTGGGCTCGACATGTTCGACGGCGCTGTGGCGCGGTCAACAGGTCGCGTTTCGAAGTTCGGCGGGCTGCTGGACTCCGTGGCGGACCGCATCTCGGAGGCCGTCGTCATGACGGGAATTCTGGCACACTTTTTGCGCGAGTCTGACGACACGGGCGCATTACTGGCAGTAGCCGCGATGGCTACATCGTTCACGGTTAGCTACGTCAGGGCGCGTGCGAGCGGGCTGAACGTCGATTGTGAGATAGGGGTGCTGACGCGGGTTGAACGAGTGGTGCTGCTTTCGGCATGCCTCGTCGTGGGTGAGTGGTGGCCAATGGCTATCCCCCTGGCGCTGGGAATTATTGCCGTGCTGGCCGCCATCACCGCTGTTCAGCGTATCCTGCACGTCCGCAATGAGCTTCACAAACTAGGTTGACGTGCTACTGCGGTGCATCGCACGCTGGGTTGAGCGAGTTCCTATTTTCTGGTTAGAGTTCTTGGGTCGCGGTTCCGAGGAGAATGGCATCATGGGCTACCTGGAATCCACAACAAACATCACGGGTAGTCGCAAAACCGTTCAGAAGATTGTCGTTACCTGGAGTGGATGGAGAGACCGCATCCTAAACCAAGCCGACGTGGAGGGGTATGGCGACGTCGCGTTATTCATCAGCGAGGACCGCGACGACCTGATGCGTGAGTTGGCCGACGCGGACGCGGTTATGGCTGTGGTATGGAATGCGGAGTTGCTATCAGCCAGCCGACGGCTGGGATGGGTACACGCGGTGAGCGGCGGCATCGAAAGCTACCTGTTTCCGGAGTTCGTGGATAGTCCTGTGCCCTTCACCTGCGCCAAGCCAACGTTCGGTGTACCAGGCGCGGAATCGGCCCTGGCCGCGATGCTCATGGTCACACGCCGCAACCATTTTTCTGTCGGCCACCTCAAAACAGAACACTGGCTACGAGCTCGCGACGACGATCTATTTCCAGAAAATCTTGCGGGCAAGACCGTAGGTATCCTCGGCATGGGCCATATGGGACAGGCCCTCGCACCGAGAGCGGCGGCTCTCGGAATGCGCGTGTTGTCCGCGACAAGGACGCCGGGTGACCCCATGGACGGTGTTCAGCGCTCGTATACCATTGAACAGATGGACGAGTTCCTGGAGCAGCTCGATTTCATTGTGGTCGCGGTGCCGTTGACGCCCCAGACCAAAGCCATGCTGGGCGAGGCCGTCTTCAGGGCGATGAAGCAGACCGCGTGGGTCGTCGACATATCGGGACGCATACCCATTTTCGACTACCCTGCACTTGTACAGGCAATCGAACAAGGCTGGATAGCCGGAATCTGTACTCAGCCCTCGGGACACGATCCCAGCCTGGGGATGCCGCAGCGCGGTTCGGATTTCTGGCAGCGAGATAACGTATATGTGTCGCCTTGCAGGGGCACCTCCCAGGAGCAAGTGGCTGCTGGGCTAGATCTGTTTTTCGATAACCTTCACGCGTTCGAAGCAGGAGGGGCGCTTCGAGGCTTGGTGGACAAGCGAGCAGGCTACTGACAGACACTCCCAATTACAAAGTATATGCTCCCCAGATGCACCATGGATTGTCACAGATTGACTAGATAATGTATCTGCGTTTCTGAGCCCTGAGGTGTGGAATTGGCCCTGGAATGCACCGTGGGGTTGACGCGAGCGATTTGATTTGCTACGTTATCGTTGTGAGGATGCGCCCTCAACCACTTCAGAGATCCTTCTACACTGCACTTTTCGCGGGACACCTTTGTCCCGTGTTTTGTATTGTCACGTAGCTCAATTTAGTTCTCCGGGCGCCCCTACTATTTTTTTCGGAGTGTGACAACGGATGGCATCTCCCTCTTTGAAGGTTACAAATGGCGTGACTTCAGGTGTACGCTCGTATTCGAAAAATCGAGGTTCGCTTGATGTCCCTAACCTGATTCAGGCCCAGATAGACTCATTCAACTGGTTTAAGACAGAGGGCCTGCGTGAGCTCCTCCAGGAGGTCTCTCCAATTGAAGACTTCCCGGGTGGCCGGTTCGAACTCAGCTTCTTGGATCACAAATTCAAGGAGCCAAAGGCAACCGAAGAGGAGTGCCGCGAAAGCGAGAGCACCTACTCGGCAGCCCTCCATGTGACGGTTGAACTGCACACCAAGGCAGCCGGCCCGGCCCAGGGGGAACGAAAGCTCCAGGACCTTTTCATCGGGGACATCCCGATCATGACCTCGACTGGCACGTTCATCATCAACGGTGCGGAGCGCGTCGTCGTGAGTCAGCTGGTGAGGTCGCCTGGCGTGTACTTCGAGACCAGGAGCGACCCCACTTCAGGCCGGACTCTAACCTCCGCCAAGCTGATCCCCTACCGCGGCGCTTGGATGGAGTTCGATACCAGCAATAAGGACGTTATCTCGGTCAAGGTGGACCGAAAGCGCAAGAGCCCTGTGACCATGCTGCTCAGGGCCATGGGCTACTCCACCGACCAAGAGATCATGGAGTTGTTCGAGGACGTGGACACCGACCCCGAGCACCCCTATTTGGCCACCACCATCTCGAAGGACACCGATGTGGCTAGCCACGAGGAAGCGCTGCTGGAATTCTATCGACGCCTCCGGCCGGGAGAGCCTCCCAGCGTCGACAATGCCAAGAATCTGCTAGAGAACCTGTTCTTCAACCCCCGCAGGTACGACCTAAACCGGGTTGGACGGTACAAGTTGAACAAGCGACTGGGACTGGATCCCGACATAAAGGAGCGCACCCTCTCAAGAGAGGACATCGTCAATCTCCTACGCACGATGATCCAGATCGACAACGGCGTGTTTCAGGGAGATGACATCGACCACTTGGGCAACCGTCGTGTTCGGTCCGTTGGCGAACTTATCCAGAACCAAGTTCGTGTTGGCATGCTCCGGATGGAGCGGGTCATCAAGGAGCGGATGACGACCCAGATGGACACCGCCACGACGACGCCTGCAGCGCTGATCAACATCAGGCCTGTAGTCGCCGCGGTGCGCGAGTTCTTCGGTGGGTCTCAGCTCTCGCAGTTCATGCAGCAGACCAACCCGCTGGACGAACTAACCCACAAGCGGCGGCTGTCCGCCCTGGGCCCCGGTGGGCTTTCAAGGGAACGCGCCGGGTTCGATGTCCGCGACGTGCACCACTCTCACTATGGACGCATCTGCCCGATAGAGACACCCGAGGGGCCGAATATCGGTCTGCTCGGATCGATGGCGACCTACACACGCACCAACGAGTTCGGTTTCCTTGAGACGCCGTACCGAATGGTGTTGTCAGAGATAATGAGCGACGACTCGGATCTGCTAGGCAGGACCATTACCAAGACGGTAGTCGGCGAGGACGGCAAGACCGTTCTGAACGCCGGAGGCACCGTATCCAAGGGAATTCGGACCCGCATCGCAAAGCTGCAGCAGCAAGTGGTGACCGTTCGTCCCTACGTGTCCTCCGATTCCGACTCAATCCGATATCTGTCCGCCGATGATGAAGAGAACGTCCATATCGCCCAGGCCACATCTCCACTGGACGAACAGGGCCAGTTCATGGACGAACGAATCGAGACACGTATAGGTGAGGGCGTGTCCATGGAACCGCCCGAGAACGTCAGCTACATGGATGTCTCGCCGATGCAACTTGTCAGCGTGTCGACCTCCCTCATCCCGTTCTTGGAGCACGACGACGCTAACCGCGCTCTCATGGGTTCGAACATGCAGAGGCAGGCGGTGCCGTTGATCAAACCTCAGGCGCCCCTCGTAGGCACGGGCATGGAAGAAAGGGTCGCACGTGACTCAGGCCAGGTCGTGCTATCCAAGTCCGACGGCATCGTAACGGAGTCATCGGGCAACAAGGTGGTTGTAACGGACGCCTACGGTGAGCAGTTCGAGCACAAGCTAAGGAAATTCGTTCGGAGCAACCAGGGCACCTGCATCAACCAGCGCCCGACCACCAAAAATGGGGACGTGGTATCCGCAGGAGACATCCTGGCAGATAGCTCGTCCACGGACCAGGGCGACCTGGCACTTGGACAGAACACACTGGTGGCCTTCATGAGTTGGGAAGGCTACAACTTCGAGGACGCCATCATCCTCAGCGAGAAAATGGTTAAGGAAGACCGGTTCACTTCGATCCATATCGAGAAGCACGAGGTCGAGGCTCGGGATACCAAGCTTGGACCCGAAGAGGTAACCCGGGACATACCCAACGTCGGCGAAGAGAGCCTGCGCGACCTCGACGAGGACGGGGTAATACGCGTTGGTGCGGAGATAGGGCCAAGCGATATCCTCGTCGGCAAGATCACTCCCAAGGGTGAGACCGAGCTGAGCGCGGAAGAGAAGCTGCTGAGGGCCATCTTCGGGGAGAAGGCCCGGGACGTGAAGGATACTTCCCTGCGCGTTCCTCACGGCGAGCGCGGCAAGATCATCAACGTCAAGGTACTGAGCAAGGCCAACGGCGACGAACTGTCACCGGGAGTCAATAAGCTTGTGCGGCTGTGGATCGCCCAGACCCGAAAGGTGGCCGAGGGAGACAAGATGGCTGGACGCCATGGGAACAAGGGCGTCATCTCCCGTATCCTGCCAGAAGAGGATTTACCGTACCTGCCAGACGGAACCCCGGTGGATATTGTCCTGAACCCGATTGGCGTGCCGTCCAGGATGAACCTGGGGCAGGTGCTGGAAACCCACCTGGGCAAGGCAGCCCATTCGATGGGCTTCCGGGCAATCACCCCGGTCTTTGACGGAGCGCCTGACGAGGCCATCGAGGATGTCCTGGGCCAGGCCTGGCTCATTGAGCAGTCCGGGGCGGTCGATCCCAGGCCTCTGGACGGCGACAGCACCTCCCGCATAGACCTGGAAGTGGCCCGTCTGTGGCTGGAGACCCGCGGCTATGACTTTGAGAAGATCGTAACCAAACCGGTGGCGGGCGAGGCAAGGAAAGCTTGCCTGGAGATCTGGTTCACCGAAGAGATGGGTGAAAACATTGATGGCAAGTCCGTCGAGGACTTGAAAGCCGAAGCATTGAAGCTGAATCGCGAGAAGTTCGTGGCAGCACCAATTCTGGGCAAGTCGGTGCTCTACGATGGGCAGACGGGCGAACGGTTCGACCAGCCTGTCACAGTCGGCTACATCTACATGCTCAAACTGATTCACCTGGTTGAGGACAAGATGCATGCTCGTTCAACAGGCCCGTACTCGTTGATCACCCAGCAGCCGCTAGGAGGAAAGGCCCAGTTCGGCGGACAGCGCTTTGGAGAGATGGAGGTATGGGCGCTAGAGGCCTACAGTGCCGCCTACAATCTGCAAGAGATGCTGACGGTCAAGTCGGACGATGTCATCGGACGCGTCAAGACCTACGAGGCTATTGTGAAAGGCGAGGATGTGGTGCAGCCCGGTATCCCGGAATCGTTCCACGTCCTGCTCAAGGAGCTACAGAGCCTTGGTCTCTCCGTCGAGCTTCTGCACGAAGAGCCGGAGGCTCTGGCGTTGCCAGGGGTCACTGACACAGGCCTGGCTGGAGGCGAGCCCTCTCTTGAGCTCGTGGAAGACATCCCAAGCCTGGAAGCTGCCGATCCGGACACCAAGTCCGAGCCTGCAGCCGTGCCCGTGGCTTCCGACACGGCCAATGTTGATGAAGACGCACAGGCTGAAGACCCAACCAAAAACATGTCCTCTGGAGACAAAGCTGGTGGCGACGACTAGTTCGTTGATCTCGGGAACCCAGCGACAACAAACAGCTTTGTAGCGACCGGATCACAGGAGTAACAGATGGCCCAGAGCGGCAACGATTTCAACGCAGTGCGCATCTCTCTGGCATCACCAGAGCAGATCAGAACATGGTCTTACGGCGAGGTTATCAAGCCTGAAACGATCAACTACCGCACGCTTCGGCCAGAGAAGGATGGACTCTTTTGTGAACGCATCTTCGGCCCAACAAAGGACTGGGAGTGCTATTGTGGCAAGTATAAGAAGATACGCTACAAGGGCGTCATCTGCGACCGGTGTGGCGTTGAGGTAGCTCGTGCTAAGGTCCGACGGGAACGCATGGGACACATCATGCTGGCCGCGCCTGTGGCCCATATCTGGATGTCGAAGGGCACGCCGAGCCGACTCGGACTGCTCCTGGACCTATCCCCTCGCAACCTGGAAAGAGTCATTTACTTCGCCCAGTACATGGTCACCGAAGTCGACGAGGAACTCAGGCGAGCTGCCATTGAGCGCCTTGAAGCTGAGCTGAGCGACGGGCTCCAACTCCTGGAAGCCAGGGCGGACGGCACCGCCGACGAGTCTGACGGAAAGGTTTTCGAGAACGAGCTGTCCATAGTCAACGAAGACGGCGCAGAAGTCGTAGAGGCCGAGGCTGTCGTCG
>JASLXL010000086.1 GCA_030740335.1 SAR202 cluster bacterium
CCTTAGTGCTTCCAGCGTTTCCTGCCTCGTGTTTTCTGCGTCCACCCCGAGGTCCTTGAGGAGCTGTAAGACCTGAGCAGCGGAGTTCCAGTTGACCTTGCGAGTCGTAGCCCCCAACAGGTCTTTGGCCTCAGGCAGGTACTCTTCCACTAGCTCGTCTAGCCGCGCTATCTGCTTTTCCACTCGTTCTTGCGCTTCGACCGCAAGAGCGTCCCATCTATCTTGTGAGAATCCGACTCCCAACCTCTCCATCCAGACCACCGCCGGGACAGTCCGGTTCTCCAGTTCCACGACCTCCGACAGGCCGAGGGAGTCTGCTCGCTCATCGAGTTTCTCTTTCAGGGGCAGAAGCACAGCCGCGTCGATAGCCGCGTACTCAATCTGGGCCTGGGTCAGGTGTTCTGAGCCCCAGTCCGAGACCTGTTCCTCCTTGTCCAGGGATTCTCCGAGATAGTCCTCGGCAATATTTTTGAGGCTGCGGCGATATGCACAGTCGCGCACGACCTGGTCGGCCAGCATGGTGTCGTAGAGCGGTTCAGGCATGACTCCGCCCGGAGCCTCGTACAGAAAGCCGGCGTCGAACTTGGCGTTGTGGGCGATCTTGGCCGGACCGCCGTTCAGTACAGGAGTCAACACGTCCATCGGGACGTGGTAGGCGTCGATGACGTATGTCGCGCCCGGGCAGGCGAGCTGCACCAGCCGTATCTTGTCCAACAACGGGTCTAGCCCGGTGGTCTCGATGTCCAGGCCAATAACGGACTCGGCCATAAGCTCTGCTACGACCCGCCGAGCGTGCTCTATGTCAGAGATATAGTGCACTGGAGGGTAGTTTTGATGGTTCTGATGGTTCTGATTGTAAGAGTCAGTAGATGAATCCATCTGTTGCTCGTTCATCACTGATACACCGGATTCCTCACGATGCTGGGGACTTCCATCATCACTAGAATAGTCCGATGAATACCTAGAATCAAAATCATCAAAAGGGTCAAAACCCCCTGATGGCCCGTTGTCAGGCTCGACAGCATGCGGATTTACCTCGTAGAGCGGGCTCTTGGGGCGTCCTCCCTGGGTGCCAAGCTGCGGTTCGTTCGCCGGCATCACCGCGCTGCTGGTGAAGGTGTAAGGTGTTCGGGGGGTGATGAGCGCGACATCAGCGAATGAAGGCTTGGGCGCTCTGTTCGAGGGCATCGCCGATGCGGATCCTATTCGCCGGCAGCGTGTTCTCCGGCAGGTCATCGGGTGGGAAGTAGCCGATGTCGGTACTCTCGTCTGAGATGCTGAGCTCGCCGCTCTCAGTCACGCACTCAAAGCACAAGGCGACGAACTGTACGACGTTCCCGTCTGGATAACTCGAGACTCCGTGCCGGCGAGGATCAGAGTAGACACCGACCAGCCGCTTCACCGCGACACGCAAGCCTGTTTCCTCGCATACTTCCCGTATCGTGGCCTGCTCTACCGACTCGCCTACATCGACGGCGCCGCCCGGTAGTTCCCAGAAACCGTTGTCTGAGCGCTTCTCCAGCAGGACTTCGCCACGCGCGTTGAAAATCACAGCGGATACGCCAGCCTGCACTTTCATTGGTGCTCGAACCGGCTCCCCTGTTGAGCCTAGATATTGCAATTCGCTACTCTCCATGACGGGCACCCACGAGCCCCCACCTCATCTCGTCGGACTCGCCCCCTTGGACGACCTTTTTGTCGAAGTTGAACCGTCGGGGATGGCCTACGGCCTCTCTGCGGTGGTCTGAAGGGCCTCAGTGGGCATTCTCTTGCTCGTGTAGGATGTGTTGTGATGGGCCAAGAACGCTCGTATCACGTTAACGGACCTGCTCGATGATTTGATCCAGCTCCCGAACCTCAACGCTTGACAGGGTCCAGCCTGCTGCCTTGGCGTTCTCGGTAGCCTGTCCTACCCTGCTTACCCCCGCGATGACAGAGCTCACCACCGGCTTTGCAAGCAGCCACGCGATCGCCAACTCGAGAATCGATCGGCTTCGTTGGGTCGCAAACTCCTCCAACTGCTCCACGACATCGAATCTGCGCTCGGTGAGAAGAGAATCCGCGATCTGTGGAACGAAGGACAGCCGCGTGCCTTCCGGAGGGGGCTGTCCGCGCCTGTACTTGCCGGTCAGAAACCCGGCGTCCAAGGGATGGTACGGGAGAATCCCCAGCCCGTAGGCCTCGCAGCAAGGGATAAGTTCCTGCTCGACTTCGCGTTTGAGCATGTTGTACTCAGGCTGGATGCTTACGAACGCCTCCAAGCGCAACAGCTGGCTAATCTCCATGGCCTGGGCCACCTGCCAGGCGAGAAAGTTCGAGCTGCCGATATATCGAACCTTACCTTGCCGAACCAGGTCGTCGAGCGTTCGCAAGGTCTCTTCCATCGGTGTCTGTGGATCGGGGAAATGCAGTTGGTATAGGTCTATGTAATCGGTGTTAAGCCTCCTGAGACTAGCCTCGACCTGCTGCATCAGGTGCTGGCGCGAGCCGCCAGCCTCATTGGGTCCGTCGCCGAGACGAAACCCGACCTTGGTGGCCACAACTACCTTATCCCGAAACTCTTGCATCGACCGGCCGATGAATTCTTCGGCCGGCCCATATGAGTTCGCTGTGTCCAGCAAGTTGATGCCTAGATCGACTGCCTCCCGAATCACCCGATCAGACTCGTTGAAGTCCATGTTACGGCGCCCGAAGCCGCTTGTTCCAAGCCCAACGACTGACACCCACAATCCAGAACGTCCTAGCCTTCGGTATTCCATGATGCCTTCCCTGCCTCCAACCAGTGACATCGGACGTTAGCTTGCGGGCGGCCTACCCCTTGTGGCCGCAGCCGCTAAGCGATCCGCTCCCTTGGTATCCGGCCACTATGAGAACCCGAGCAGGCCATCAGTAAGAAAAGCAGCACGAATCTCAGTACCAGGACAGCAGCATGTCTCATCTTGTCACGCATAACCTTGCCTCTGGGGGCAGTATAGGCTAGGGGGTCAAGGAGGAGGGGCTGGGGCAGGACTGGTAGCGGCTAGAGCTACGGGGCTAGCAGGTGGATAGCGAGGATGCCATTAAGGCTTATAAGGCTGTTGTGAGGTAGGGGAGATATATCTCTATGCTCCCTAGTTGTATTACTCCTCTGCAGCGGGACTCCTAGCCACTGGATAGATCTCTAAAGCCGAGGATGCCCGTAGAGAGGCGTTTTGGCATTTATAGACTACCCATCTTTCCTTACTAAATTAGAACGCCCGCACTGCTTCCTTCCTGAAAGCGACAATATAAACCATTTTTGACAAGCTTCCTCTATAAGTGAAAGGAGTCTTTGAGACGGCTTCTTAGCCCGTCTCTTCCTTCGGCCCATTTCATACATGAAATAAGCGTCGAACTCTCCGGTGTGACTCAAGATCTGGATGCGGCCGACAGTCGAAACACCGACAGGAACATGACCAGTGCGATCGCCAAAACCACTGCTCCCGCCAGATACACAAGCGCCAGCGACGCGACGCCGAGCACAGCATAGGCTGCCAGCGGGCCGATGGCCGAACCGGTGTCCTGCCATGTCGCATAGCGGCTCAAAACCCTGGTTCGTCGGTGAGGTGGAGCCAGACCTCCCACTGTTGAATCGAGGGCCGTGATGGCCGCTGCGACGGCGGTAAAGGCTACCGGCAGCCAGGCGATCGCTGCGCCGAAGGCCATCGGAAAGACCAGCAGCACCAGCCCGATCATGCACACTGGGATAGCCAGCGCGACGACCTTCTCTCTACCGTGTCGGTCCCCCAGATACCCGAAAAACGGCGCGCCCAGTCCGGCAATCCACCGCGTGGAGATCAATACTCCGTTGAGCGTGGCGACGCCGAGCGCTATCCCCAGGACCGTCAATCCTGACGGAAACCGCTGGCTCAGAAAGAACCCCAGCGACCCTACCAGTACCCCGTTCATCACCAGGTGGAAGCTGAAGTACGTGAAACACGCTGTCAGTAGGCGACGTCGCTCCACTGGCAACAGCTCCGGTACCGGAGAGACCAGGAAGTCCCATAGCCACTCGCGCTTCCCTCCGAACCGGCCACGAGACCCGTATTCGGGTCTGCGCGCATCACGTCGAGGAGCTGCCAAGCCTGCGGTTCTCGCATCTCTCGACTCGGGTGTCGTCCCTTTCAGAGCCGCTGCCGCGGGCAACGCCAGCAATCCAAGCGCCGCCATCACAAGAAAGCTCGCGGTCTTACCGGTGAGGTCAAACAGCAATCCTCCAGCGAGCACACCGAAGATGCTGCCCGATCTTACCCCGCTTGTGTAGAACCCCATCATCCGTCCGCGGTCGGTATCGCGGCTCTCCTCGATCACGACCATGTAGCCGGTGAGCCTGATGACTGAGAAGGCAGCCCCCCACAGCACGCGAGCGGCTAGCAGCAACACGAACCCTCTAACCAGACCGTAGGCGGCTGTGGTCGCGATGGCGATGACAATAGCAACGGTCAGTGGAGTAACGATCCCGAACCGCTCCAGCGCCCACGCTGCCAATGAATTGGACGCCAGGCGTACGACCCTATTGGCGCTCAGCAGCACGCCGACCAGCGCGACCGACACTCCGAACGCCTCCATCCGAGCGGGTAGCACGTTATAGATCATCGAGTCGCCCATGATCACGGCCGCCGAGACCGCGGTAATGAGCATGGCACGCCGGGGAATCGCTAACGTCGGCAAGGCTAGGACCGGCATGACCAGTCGCGCCATCCCGCTGCTGGATGGTTCGGTGAGCGTTCTTCGAGCGACAACCGTACCTACCTGACCGAGGCGTCTAGGAGTCGCTAACTAGCGAGCGAACCAATGCTGCGGGTAGAAGGAATGATATTGTGAGCTTGAGATTAATCTCCCTACCCCCCGGTTGTACCTAATCCCCCACGGGACTCCTAGGCGCTAGGCTCTAGCCCTCACCCCCATGACCCTGCCTCTGGGGGCAGTATAGGCGAGAGGGCTACTACGGCCTAGCGGTGGGCCTGTGGCCTGTGGTCAGTTCCAGCATCACGACCATCACTACCAGCATCCCCGCTACGAGTGCCGCTAGACCCCAGTCTGATGTGGTAGGCGCGTCCCATATGTTGGGAATGGGTGTCGGGGTTGCTACCGCCGACGCTGGGGCAGGAGTCGGTGTGGCTGCTAGCGTGACGTTGATTGTCACGGTAGCGGTGTTGCCAGCAGGCGCACGGCACTTCGGCACCCGCGTTGCCACCATCCATCAAAGTTCCTGGTCTACGACGGCTCTTCCTTCTGGCGCGAACGAAACAGCCGGGCGCCAAGAATCCCCGCCAGGAAGCCGAAAACATGACCCTCCCAGGAAATCTGTGTATCCGTCGGCAAGAGACCCCACAGCACACCTCCGTAAATCACTAAGACGACGAGGGCTATTACGATGGATGACAGAGTGCGCTCATACCATCCTCGTGCCAGTAGATAGCCGAAATATCCGAAGATGAGGCCGCTTGCTCCTACGTGGTGCGCTGAACGACCAAGCGCCCAAGTGAGCCCTCCACCAAGAAGCACGATCAGCAAAGACAGCTGGAGGAAAAGCATCCTGCCTCGCATCATCACCACGCTGCCAAGGAGTACAAATCCTGACGTATTCGAGATTACATGGCCGATGCCGCTGTGAAGAAAAGGGCTCACCGGGATCCCCACCAGACCCCTTGACGAGCGAGGCAGGATGCCCCATTCGTTCAGCCGGTATCCCATGGATAGGCTCACGATCTCGACCAGCCAGACCAGAAGGATCAGTCCCAGCATCCAGTACAGGTTGGACTTCATGGGCTTGACTGCTCTTTCTTGGTGGCAGTTGTTGCCATCGGTGCCGAAGCCCGGCTCTCTCCGCATGACCCTGCCTCTGGGGGCAGTATAGCCTGGGGCTGCGCACCCACCTTTAATTGGGCCTCGGTCTTTCTACCGGGGGAGGGGTTGCCGTGGGCGCTGGTGTCGAAGTAGGAGTAGCTGTAGGCGTTGGTGCTGGAACAGCTGGTGCTGTACACGTTCTTGAGGTCACCACTGCCGGTGCCGTCCGGCGGCAGCGAGGACTAACTTCTCGCGCAAGTACGGCCGAAGGGGCCTTACAGCTATCATGCCGGCCGTCCCGGACGGCCAGTCGTGATAGAGCCGTGAGGCACTAGCCGCTCTCCTTGATGATGATGGTCGCGATGGCGTCACCCGGCGTTCTCGCGGTGCCGGGATCCCGGATGGTGATCGCGCTGACCACGTCCATGTCCTCGATCACTCTGCCGAACACGGTGTGGCACGATTCACGGGCGCAGTCCTTCGGCGTGCCGTCCGAGTTGTGGCCGTCGAGGAACGGGGTGGGGACGAACGTGATGAAGAACTGACTGCCGTTGGTGCCCCTGCCGCTCCTCACGCCGGAGTTGGCCATCGAGAGGGTGCCGGGGGTGTCATGGCGCCGCAGCGGGCTGGGCTCGTTGTCGAACTGGTAGCCCGGCCCCCCGGTGCCGGTGCCCGTGGGATCTCCTCCCTGGGCCATGAACCCCGCGATCACCCTGTGAAACGTGACCCCGTTGTAGAACCCTTCTCTCGCGAGAAAGACGAAGCTGTTCACCGTGTTGGGCGCCTC
>JASLXL010000087.1 GCA_030740335.1 SAR202 cluster bacterium
GACAACGCGGTGGCTGTATTTAGCAGAAACTCCTCCACAGGTACTCTAACCTTCGTTGAATTTATTAAAGATACACACGTCTATCCGGCTCTAAAGACTGCACACTGTTCCAATACGTTCTGCACGCCTTACTTCAGGAGAAGGTAAACCTAAAGTTCGCCCTCTTTAGCACAACAGGTTATAAAAACAATAGCCTCTTGCCCGATCGGGCAGAGGCTATTGTCGATCTTCATTTCTGGTGGAGACAGGGAGGGACGACTTGAAATTGCTGGACGTAGAGACAGCGATTTCAGAGGTGACGCTCTACAAGCAACATGGTGGAAGATCTCTCGTTGATGCCACATCCATTGGCATCGCCCGGGACCCGGAAAGACTTCTCGAAAAGCGATGTCCTTGTCCGGAGCCTGGTTGATCACGCCGTTGCTGGTGACCACATCGGCCCAGCCGTCGTCCACCGGGAGGGCCTCGGTGTAACCGAGTCTGAACTCCAACTGGTCGAGTCCAAGTGTCTTCCCGTTGGCATCGGTCCGCTCCAGCATCTCGCGAGTCATGTACCCCGGGCAACGTATCTGGAGTCGCCTGTCTTCTTGGCCCCGATTATGCAGTCGAACCCGCCCCCGGAGCCGAGATCCAAGATCTTATCGACGGGTTCGATCGTGCCGACCGAGAAGGGGTTCCCGGCGCCCGCGAATGCTGCCACAACATCCTCTGGCAGGGCGTCGAGTACCCAGCATGTCGACTAGAGCGCGCTCCGTATGGAACTCGAATTCCTTGCCTGGAGTCGAGACCACTTCAGCGTACTTGTTCTTGATATGGCCGAGAAGCTCGTCCACGTCCACGGTGGTGCGAGTTGCCATTGTCCAACTCTTCTAGGGATGGCTGACGAACAAAGGGCTCCACGCCTAGTCACAGCTTCCTACTCGTCAACGTTGTGAATTTACTATTAGAATAATTTAAGGTATTTGTTAAAAACATTAACTGTACATCCATTTTGCATCTAGCTTATTGGCCGAGAGGTTTCCCTATGATTGGGGTGCCGTGTGGACGGCACGGCCATTGATGTACAATCGGCGCGCCTCGGTCACCACGACGGTTACCGAGAGTCTGATCGATCAGGAATTTGGATGCCCGATACTGAGGATTCCGGGGAAGTGCCTACCCCCGAAGTAGATTTGGCAGACTTGAAGAGAGGTCGCAGGGTGCTGGCCGCAGCCGTGGTGGTAGGACACGCGATCAAGCACATATTCAACTCGGCACTGCAGACCTTGCTGCTACCAGAGGCGAAGATAGGTCTTGGGCTGTCTGGCGCGCAGTTCGGGTCGCTGCTGACCGCACGGCAGGTGACATCCTGGGGGACTACGATAGGCGCTGGCTACCTGGGCGATCGTTTTAGCCACAGGGCGCCACTACTACTTGGGCTCTCGATGAGCCTGGTTGGCGTGTCGTTCTTTATCGTGGGCCACGCACCGAACTACTGGGCGATGTTCGGCGCGCTCCTGCTCGCTGGTATGGGGCCATCGTTGTATCACCCACCGGCACTGGGCGAATTATCCAGACGATTCCCGGACAAGCGTGGGTTTGCCATCTCACTGCACGGCACCGGGGGAAGCGCCGGCGAGGTGCTGGGCCCCGTGGTAGCGGCGGGAATGCTCACACTGATGACATGGCGGGGTGTGTTGCAGCTCAGCGTCTTCCCCGCCGTGATGGTCGGGGTGATCATCTGGGGGATGATGCGATCGCTGCCGGGCAAAAAAGCCCCTGAGACCACGTCGTCGCGTGCATATTTCTCGGAGATCAAGGCGTTGGTGAGGAACCCGGTGATCCTTCTGCTGGTGCTGACGGCAGCCATCAGGGCCGCAGGAGAAAGCGCCGTCGGAGGCTTCCTGCCCGTATATCTGCGGGAGGATCTGGACTTCTCACCGGGACGTGTGGCCCTCTACCTGGCGCTATCCCAGGCCGCCGGGGTAATAACACAGCCTGTCATGGGCCATCTGTCAGACAAGTGGGGTAGGAAGACAGTCATGGTGCCAGGGGTAGCCGCAGTGGCGGTGTTGTCACTTGCCCTGAGTGTTGCCGATACGGGAGCGCAACTCACGGCGATTGTAGTGGCGAAGGGAGCCTTCAGCTTCCCGCTACACCACATCTTCATCGCATCTGCAATCGATGCAGCCAGGGGCCAGGTGCAGTCCACAGTCGTCGCCCTGATCTACGGGGCGGGATTCCTGGGTACGTTCTCCCCCTATATTGCCGGGCTCTTGGTGGACGAATTTGGAATCCATAGTGCCTTTCTTTACGGCGGCGCCGTCTCGGTCCTCGCGACGGTAGTGCTGATACCACTGAGACTGCCGAGGACGGCCCGGCAGCTAGAGGAAGCGAGCGTGTCCAAATGAATGAAAAAAACGGCCTGCCGGATTGGGTTATCTACCCGGAGAACGAGTGGCAGAGGATCGAGCCGGAAGCGGCGGGTATCGATGGGCCAGGGCTCCGACACTTCTTGGAGGGCCTTGATGTACGCGCTGCTGAGTTTGGCGGCGAGGACCATTCCAACGGAAAGTGGGGTGCTGTCCTCACTCGCGGCGGCTATATGCTGCACTCCTGGGGCGATCCTGACTACCGGGCGCAGACTGCATCGACGGGCAAGGCATTTGCGCACGCCCTTCTAGGACTAGCCGTGGCTGACGGGCTGGTGGATCCGGATGAGCCTATCCATCGCAGTTGGACCGGCGCGGGGGAGCTGTCGCATGTGCACAAGCATCTGGACCGAGGGCACCACTCGGCTTTGACCTGGCGGCAACTGGCAGGGCCAAAGGGCGGCAACGTTCACTACGGTGGATTCGCCATCGAGTTAGGCGCGCGATGGCGAGAAGGCCGGACCGGCCTTGAGGCTCACCTTGCTGAGCCAGGAATTCCCTCGTGGGCCCATTGGACCGGTGACCCAGTCTACGACCTGTACTCTCATGCCGAGCCTGGGACAGTCGGCCTGTATAGCAGTGCGGGGTTTTGGAGACTTGCGCAGGCGTTGACTGCGGTATGTAACAGAGATCTCAAGGATGTTTTAGACGAAAGACTGTTTAGCAAAATAGGAATCCTCGCCAACAGCTGGGAATGGCCGGCCGGCCGCGCCATCAAGAACGACCGCTACCTGTATCCGCGTATCCCGGACGCCTACACCCATCTGGACCCACCGTATGAGGTCGGTGGGCACCCGGTAAGGAGTGGGCCTGGCTGGGCGATTATCAGTGCATCTGACCTTGCTCGCTGGGGGCACCTCGTGGCCACCGGAGGGATGTGGAAAGGAGAGCGTTTGATCGACGATGAGTGGTTGAGGGGGCATGGTGGGGGTAACAAGAGCGGCGCAAGTGGGGAGAATTCCCACTATACCGCGATGGGTGTAGTAACCACGATCGGTCTCGACCACCCGCATTCTACAGCCAAGGAAAGTTTCCTGCCCGAAGAGATTTTTGTGGGGCCGATTCTAAGGTGAACTTGGCGCGTCATGTGTGCCGTGAGATCAACTCGATCGACCTAGAGGCTACCGCGAACCGACCGCCGGTATGCTGAAGGTGATCGTCGTCCCCTTGTCTGGCTCCGAATCGCAAGTGATTGAGCCACCGTGGTCCATAATGATCGATATTGCGATTGAAAGTCCGAGCCCGGTGCCTTTGCCGGACTCCTTCGTTGTGAAGAAGGGCTCGAAGACCCGGTTGGCGTCATCGAGCGCGCCGCCGCTGCCATTGTAGGAGAACACTACCTCGGCTTCAGATTCGTCAGGCGGTGTACGGATATTCACTGCGATAAGGGCGCCTCTTATCTTGACCGCGAGGGTGTCTATAGAGTGCTGAAACAGGTTGATGAAGACCTACTTGATCTCGCTGCTATTGCCCATAACATCTGTTTTGGATCTAGATCCACTCTTGCCCGGCAGCGGCCCGCACAGACCCTCTATCGAGTTGGTGAGCCGTCGTCCCTATATCCGCCACGGGCGCGTGTATTAACTGTTCTTGGCATGCTGTAGAGGAGTCGACGACATTTGTGCTTGGCGTCAGGGCCCGCGGAGGCTGCCAAATCTAAATCAAAAACACTTCAGTCTGGACCCCGGTGGTGACCCGCGGTCCGTCCTCGCCGATGAACACATCGATCTCGGAGCGGACACCGAAATCCGGCAGGTAGATACCAGGCTCGATGGTGACTGCGAGGCCAGGTATCAGCAAGCGGGTGTCGTGGGTCTCCCAGTCGTCGAGGTTGACGGCATTCGAGTGGACCTCGCGTCCGAGACTGTGGCCGAGGCGATGGCTGAACTGCTCCCCGTGGCCCGCCCGATTGACAAAGTCTCTCGCCGCTCTGTCTACCTGCCACCCCTGCAGTTCCCGCCCTGCTGCTGCGGCGTCCACGATCTCTGCCAGCCCCGTGTCCCGCGCGTCGATTACGGTGTCGAAGACACTCTGCTGGCGCTGAGGCACAGTCTCGCCGACGTACCCGGTCCACGTGATGTCGGCGTACATTGTGTCCGAGCCGTGAGGTCGAGCCCAGAGGTCGATCAACACCCAGTCACCCTCGGCGATGACTGCGGACTCCGCCATTGTAGGGTCGAAGTGAGGATCCGACGAATGCTGATTTACGGCGACTACGGGACCGTCTGGGGTCTCCAACCCCTCGGCTTTGTAGAGACTGCGGATGAACTCTGCTACCTCATATTCCGTGATGCCGTGCGTGAGCGTCTCGCGGATGTGGCGAAAGGCCCTCTTCACGATGGCCGTTAGCTTTTCGGCGGCTGCGACATGTGAGGCGAGCTGGACGTCATTCCATCGCTGGGTTGCGTACTGGACTATGTTTGCGGAGGAAACGACGTCAACACCCAGGGAGCGGACCAACTCCAGCGTTCCGGCGTCGACGCGCGAGATCCGGGGCAGCTCGGATGACGGTGAATACTCCATGGCGATCGTGCCATCAGCGGGCAGCAGTGCATTGAGCCCAGATACCATCTCGTCTCGCCTGACAAAGGAGGTCGATGGCAGGCCGAGATGGGCGAAACGACCCTGGTCAACGTAGCTGACGAGCAGTTGGGCCTCGCCTTCGGTTGGGACCCACAGCCAGCACGGCCGGGTTACGTTGGGGACGTGGCCGACCGTGTCCCAGAAAATCGGGTTGGCGTTGTGGTAATCGTATAGCAGCCACCCGTCAATTCCGGCGGATCGCATGTGCTCGCGGGCGTCTTGCAGTATCTGTGAAATGGTCATGGTCTGCCGAGCCTAGGGCCGTCTTCGTCGGGTGTCAAGTTTGGCCAGTGCGCCACGTCGCTTCTGCTAAAATACCGCTCATGTCACCTACACCTACAAATAGCCACAAAAGCTTGCCACTGATCGCGCAAGCGCAGAGGCACGGTGCGCGGACGGCGGTCGTTGCACCCGAGGGCAAATTCAGCTACGAAGACCTCCTGACTTCCAGCGCCGAGGTCGCAGCGATCCTGTTGGACGGAGCGTCCGATCTTGCCGAGGCGCGGGTCGCGTTCCTGGTTCCCCCGGGCTGGACCTACGTCGTTACTCAGTGGGCGATATGGCGTGCCGGCGGTGTGGCGGTCCCGCTGGCTGTGTCCCACCCACCGGCTGAACTCGAGTACACCGTCGACGATGCGGGGGCCACAGTGATCGTGGCGCATCCAGACTTCGAGAGCGTCCTCGCGCCTATCGCACAGTCGCGTGGGATTCCGCTAATCTCCACGGATCGCATAACCGGCTCGTCGCGAGTGGCGCTGCCGACCGTTGCAGATGATCGTATGGCCACGATCTTGTATACAAGCGGTTCCACCGGCAAACCAAAGGGAGTCGTCGCTACCCATCGTAGTATTCAGGCACAGGTCGAAACTCTCGTGGATGCCTGGGGTTGGAGTGCTGGCGACCATATCCTCAATGTGCTCCCTCTGCACCACGTACATGGCATTATCAATGCGATGGCCTGTGCGCTGTGGTCCGGTGCAACCTGCGAGATTTTGCCGCGCTGGAATGCCAAGCTGGTCTGGAACCGCCTGGGGTCAGGCGACCTGACGCTATTCATGGGCGTCCCCACCATCTACGCCTCACTGATTGGCGAGTGGGAAGGGATGTCTGCGGAAAGACAGGCAGCCTTGTCGGAGGGCGTTGCACGCCTGCGTCTCATGGTCTGCGGCTCCGACGCTCTGCCGGTGGCGACACTCGAAAGATGGAAAGACATTTCGAGCCATACGCTGCTGGAACGGTACGGCATGACCGAGATTGGGATGGCACTTTCGAATCCACTTGTGGGTGAACGGGTGCCTGGCCACGTTGGCACGCCCTTGCCTGGCGTGGAGGTACGGCTGGTCGAGATGTCTCTGGATGAGGAGACGAGTGAGCACACACATGGCGCACCGGTCTCGCCGGGAAAAGCAGGTGAAATTCAGGTGCGCGGCCCCAGCGTGTTTCGTGAGTACTGGGGCAGGCCCGACTCGACTCGCGAGGTGTTTGACCAGGAAGGATGGTTCTGCTCGGGTGACGTGGCGTCGGTCGAGGATGGCCAATACCGGATCTGGGGCCGCGCGTCCCAGGACATCATCATCACCGGCGGCGAAAACGTGTCTGCCCGCGAGGTGGAACAGGTGCTGGCGTTGCACCCGGACGTGGAACGATGCGCTGTCGTTGGGATAAGAGACCCCAAGTGGGGGAAAGCCGTGTCTGCGGCGGTGATTGCAAAGGATGGCGCAC
>JASLXL010000088.1 GCA_030740335.1 SAR202 cluster bacterium
CGCCTTGCAGGGATTCGGTAACGTCGGCTTCAACGCGGCGGGGCATCTGTTAGCCGAGGGAGCTTCTCTCATTGTCACGGACACGTACGAGGGTGCTTTGGAGCGTGCTCAGGGAATGGGTGCTACCCTCGTCGAGCCAGATGCGATCTATGATGTGGAGTGCGACATTTTTGCGCCGTGCGCGTTGGGCGGGACGTTGAACGCGGATACGATCCCTCGGCTGCGGTGCTCCGTGGTGGCTGGTGGGGCCAACAATCAACTTGCGTTGGACGCCGATGGGGACGAGCTGGATCGCCGGGGCATTCTATTTGCGCCAGATTTTGTCATCAACGCGGGCGGGATTATCAATGCGGCTAACGAACTGGACGGGGTCTACAGGCCGGAGCGTGCCCTTGAGGTTACGGAGCGGATTTATGAGACCACAAGCCGGGTGATCGCCATGTCACGCGAAGACGGTGTGCCGACCTACGTTGCTGCTAACTGTCTCGCTGAGAAGCGCATCGAGTCTGTTCGGAAATTGCGCGGAATCTATCGGTAGTGGTAGGGGTTCGTGGGGTGGGTGGCTCCATTTGAGTCGGTGTTGGGGCGGGTCATAGACCTGCCCTTTTTTCATGGTGGTTACTTTTAGAGGAGGCGCTTTGAGATGATTTCGCGCATCATTTCGGAGCTTCCGGCGGCTATAGTCCAGAGGCGGTAGTCGCGGGCGAATCGCTCGACCGGCGTCTCTCGGACGTAGCCGTAGCCGCCATGCATTTGGACTGCCTCGTAGGCTATGCGATTAGCGGCCTCGGTGGCGAAAAGCTTGGCCATCGATACCTCGGTTACGCAGTCCTCCCCATCGGAAAACATCCCGGCCGCGTGGTAGGTTAGTTGCCGCGCGGCCGCAACCTGGGTGGACATGTCTGCAACGCGGTGCCGCAGCGCTTGGAACTCCGCAAGGTCTTTTCCGAAGGCCTGGCGCTGACGCAGGTACGCTCTGGTGTCGTCTAGGGCGTGCTGCGATGCTGATACGCTGAGGACCGCCGCCAGGAGCCTCTCCCGCTGTAGGCCGGAGGCGAGCTGGTAGAAGCCGCGGCCCTCTTTGCCGAGGAGGTTTTCGGTGGGGACGCGTACCTCATCTAAGACTAGCTCGGCGGTGTCTGAGGAGAGCATGCCCGTCTTGCGCAGCTTTGTTGCGACGGTGAGGCCGGGTGTGCCCGCCGGGACCAAGAACTGGGATAGCCGGGCGTGGGTCGGGCCTTCGTCACGGGTTCTTGCGGCGACGAAGTACAGGTCGCCGTAGACGCCATTGGTGGTAAAGGTTTTTGCGCCGCTAATGATCCACTCGTCGCCATTACGCCGCGCCCGCGTTTCGATCCCGGCCATGTCCGAACCGGTGCCCGGCTCAGTAATCGCGAGGGCGCAGACGGTCTCCCCGCTAATGACGCCCGGCAGGTGGTGGGCTTTTTGCTCCGGGGTGCCGATGCGGGACAGCCATGGTGAGGACATATCGGTGTGGACGATGATGCTGAAGGCCACGCCCCCGGCGCGACACCTAGTCAGCTCTTCGGCTAGCACGACCGTCATCCAGAAGTCGGCACCACTCCCGCCGTAGTCCTTCGCGTACTCGACGCCCAGGAAGCCCAGCTCTCCCATATGCTTGAACAGGGAGCGAGGTACGACGCCGTCTTCCTCCCACTCGTCGACGTGGGGCGTTATCTCCGATTCGACAAAACGGCGAAGCGTGGTACGGAATAGCTCGTGATGTTCTTTGAAGGGTTTCATTTGCGTTTTATCAATTGCTCGTAGACGGCGAACTATGTTCACTTGATGCTATTAATATGCTGCCGAAATACACCTTTGGTCCAATCAATGCTCTCATTTCGGAAGAAAGAGAAAGAAAGTGTATGAATGGCACCCCTTCGACGTCGCTCAGGGCAGGCTCTCACAGACCCGGCCCTTCGGCGGGCTCAGGATGGGAGATTGGGTTATACCGGCCTGCACACCCTAACTTTAGCAGCCTCCCACTACTTGCGCCGTCGTAGTTCGTTGCGGCGTATCTTGCCGCTGATGGTTTTGGGCAGGTCGGCAATGAATTCGATCTCTCGTGGGTACTTGTAGGGGGCCGTGACGTTTTTGACGTGATCCTGCAGCGTCTTCACCAGGTCATCGGTTGGTTTGTTAGGTTCGGTTAGCACGACAAATGCCTTGACGATGGCACCTCTGAGGGGGTGGGGATTGCCAACTACGGCGGCTTCAGCGACGGCAGGGTGCTCCAGCAGCGCTGACTCGACCTCGAATGGGCCGATCCGGTATGAGGCGCTGATGATCACGTCGTCGGCCCTGCCCACGAACCAGAAGTAGCCGTCCTTGTCACGGCTTACGAGATCACCGGTGTAGTACCACCCGTTATGGAACGCTTTTGCGTTGGCTTCTGGATTGCGCCAGTACTCTGGGAACAGGCCTACGGGCCATTCGGGCTCCGTTTTGACTGCAAGTTCGCCCTCCGTGCCATCTGGCAATTCGTTACCGTGCTCGTCGACGACGGCCATGTAGTAGCCGGGCGCAGTGACGCCCATCGAGCCTGGCCTGTACTCCATGCCGGGGAAGGTGGCGGCGAGCAGGGTCGACTCAGTCTGACCGTAGCCCTCCCAGATGTGGAGTCCGGTGCCCTCGCGCCACGAATCGATCACCTCGGGGTTGACCGCCTCGCCTGCACCGATCGTGTGTCTCAGGGCCTTTGGCTTGAATTCGGTCAGGTTCTCCAGAACCATCATGCGGTAGACGGTGGGTGGGGCGAAGAATGTCGTTATGGGGAATCTTTCGAAGATGTCCATAGTCTCGCGGGCGCTGAACCTGCCGCGCTGGTCCCAAATGAAGATTGCTGCGCCCATATTCCAGGGCGCATAGAAGCTGGTCCATGATGCCTGGGCCCAGCCGGTGTCGGCGAGGGTCCAATGTAGGTCCGTGGGCCGGTTGTCGAGCCAGAACTTGCCGGTGGCGACGTGGCCTATCGGGTAGGTCGCGTGGGTGTTGAGGACCATTTTGGGGTGGCCGGTAGTGCCGGACGTGAAGTAGATGTTTAGCGGGTCAGACGAAAGGTTCTTGGGGTGAGGCAGATTTGGCGAGGCTGCGGAGAGTAGCTCCTCGTACTCGTGCCACGGCCCTTCGCTGCCGACCACTACCACGTTCTTGAGGGTAGGGCAGTCGGGGCGGACCGCGTCGACCTTTTCGTAGTTTTTGGGGTCGGTGATGGCGATGGTGGTCTCTGACACGTTTATGCGGTAGGCGATGTCCTTGGTGGTGAGTAGTGTTGTTCCGGGCACAGGCACGACGCCGGAGCGCATGCAGCCCAGCATGATCTCCCACCACTCGGCGACGCGGTGCAGCATTATGAAGACGCGATCACCGCGTTTCGCACCGAGGTCGGTCAGGGCGTTGGCCACACGTTTCGAGCGTTCTGCCATCTCTGCGAAGGTGATACTGCGGGAGGTGTGGCCATCGGGATCCACCCACAACATCGCGACCTTGGCGGGGTTTTTGCCCCACTCGTCGAAGACTTCGTATGCCCAGTTGTATCGTTCCGGCACCGTCTGCCGGAATGTGCGGTAGGTCTCGGCGTAGTCGCCGATCTGGTAGGGCTGGCTCATCGGGAAGTCTCTATCTCGACGGGGCCGAGCGCGCCATCTGCCCGCAGTTTTTCGATGTAGGTACGGTCGTAGTTCAGTTCGGACAATATGGTGTTGTTGTGTTCGCCGAGAGCGGGTGGTGGTGAGTCGGGGCCGATTGCCTGGCCCGACATCCGGAAGGGTTGTCTCAGGAACTTGCCTAGACCTAGCTCGGCAAACATGCCGCGGGCCTGAAACTGTGGTGAGTCGAAAATTTCGTGCAACTCGTTGACGATGGCGGCGGGAATGTCGGCTTGTTGCAGTGTGTCCTCCCAATCGGCGGCGGTCCGTGTTAGGAATACAGCGTGGACTGCCGTAGCGATCTCCTCGCTTCGGTCGAGGCGCTCTTGGAAGGTCAGTCCGACCAGGGAGGAGATGTCGGCTACCTCGCAGAAGCGGTCCCAGAAGTGGTCCTCGTGGACTATGCCCAGCGAAAACCAGCGCCCATCTTTACATGGGAACACACCATAGTGGGGGATGAATGTAACGTTGGGTTTGATGTCGCCGGTTGCGCCTTCGGATAGATTTCCGATCTCTGGCTTAAGTAGCGATAGGGCGGAGTCGGTCATGGACAGGTCGATGTATGCGCCCTGACCTGAGTGTGCCGACCCTGCTACCGCGGCCAGTGTTGCGATGGCGGCGTAGAGCCCTGACACCAGGTCGGAGACCAGGATTGGCGGCGCCCATGCTCGGCCTTCCACTGCTATCTGTGCACCCATGTAGCCGCTTAGAGCCAGGTAGTTTACGTCGTGGCCCGGTCGCTGTGACCATGGTCCATCCTGGCCGAAGCCGGAGATGGAGCAGTACACGAGCCTGGTGTTGCTCGATGACAGGCTTTCGTAGTCGACGCGAAGGCGTTCTGCTACGCCGGGACGCCAGCCTTCGATCACGATGTCAGCATCTAATGCCAGGCGGCCCAGAATCTCGCGTCCGCCATCGGTTTTGAGGTCGAGGACGATACTGCGCTTGCCGCGATTGATGCCCGTCCACATGGCGGGGCTGTGGCGGAGCGGGTCGCCGCCAGGGGGCTCGATCTTGATTACGGTGGCCCCCAGGTCTCCGAGGACCGTGGAGCAGAAAGGGCCGGGCACATTGACCGTCATGTCGATGACGGTAAGGTGCTCCAGAGGTTTTGCATACGGGATGCTGGGCATGATATGGCTCTGGCGGGGGAGTTTGTGACTGGGACCGAGTGTAGCAGTGGGCATACGCACGGTCAACGTGCGAAGGGAGTTGAGATATAGCTGTTGTCGAGGGCTTTGGCGACGTCGGTCCAATATCCATCCAACCAAGAAAAAAGACAATAGAAATCTTGTGAGGACGCCCCTTCGACGCTGCTCAGGACAGGCAACGGGGCTCTGCCCTTCTGTACACCCCATTTAGGCGCCGATTGACGGGGCGTGCTCGGGCTGGTAATCTGGCGCGAAATACGATCTAATATCGAATTTTGGATGGCTAGGCGAGAGATAGAAAGGTAGTTGGGAAGAGGTCAAAGTGCAGGGTGCGCGCATGTCGAAGAAGCCGGAAATCGTGTATGGAAGCGTCCATGACGCTGCTACTGACCGCATCCGGGAGATGATTTTGGGCGGGCAGTTAGCGCCGGGAGGGCGGTTGCGGCAGGATGATCTTGCGATGGCGCTCGGTGTCAGTACGATGCCGGTGCGGGAGGCGCTGAGGCAGTTGCAGGCCGAGGGTCTCGTGGTGTTCTACCCGCGTAAAGGCGCGGTGGTCGCCACTCTATCCGTGTCTGAGTACGAGGAGATATATCGCATCCGGGAACAGCTGGAGATTTTGGCGTGCCAATGGGTTGCCGAGGATTTCAGTAAGGTACCTCTGACTCGGTTGCGACGTGCGTTGGAGGGTTTGGAAGCGGCTGAGGCGACGGAGGACGTCCCTCGCCGGCTGCGGCTGGTTCGTGAGTTTTTCTTCATCATCTTTGAGTCTAGTGGGCGGGATCACCTACTGCGTATACTGTCGTCGCTCTGGGCGCAGTCGGAGCAGTACCGCCGGTCTTTTTCGGAGATGCGTGAGCCTGTGCCGTCACGTCTGGAGCATTACAGGCGAATCTACCAGGCTTGCTTGGATTGTGACTCGGAGACGTTGATTTCTGCGATGCGAGAGCTTTACGTATTCGTTGAGAGCCGGCTAATGCCGCTGTTGCGAGAGAAAGAGAAAGAGGGGAGCACAACATGACGTACCGCCTCGGAGTCGATGTCGGGGGCACCTTTACCGACCTGGTGCTGCACGATGTCGAGACCAATCGGCTGGAGTTCGCCAAGACCCCGTCGACACCAGAAAACCAGGCCACAGGCGTGGCCAACGGTATTAAGGAACTGGTGGACCGTCTGAATATTTCGCCGGAAGCCATCAGCTTCTTCATCCACGGCACCACCGTTGCCACGAACACGCTATTGGAACGCAAGGGTGCGAGGACGGCGCTTGTGGTGACAAAGGGATTCCGTGATGTGCTGCAGATTGGTCGCCAGGACCGGCCTCACCTGTATGACTTTAGACAGCAGAAGCCGGATCCGCTGGTCCCCCGCCAGCTTAGACTGGAGATCGAGGAGCGGGTGTTGTACACCGGAGAGGTTCTTACGCCTCTGGCAGACGCGGAAGTAGATGCGCTGATCGCGAAGCTCAGGGCGGCGAAAGTCGACGCGGTGGCTGTGTGCCTGTTGCACTCCTACGCCCATCCTGTTCACGAGCAGGTGATCGGCAAGGTCTTGAGAGCGAAAATGCCGGAACTGCAGGTGTCGCTCTCATACGATATTGTGCCCGAGTTTAAAGAGTATGAGCGCATGAGCACGACTGCAATTAACGCCTATGTCGCTCCGGTAATGGAGCGCTATCTGCGGGAGTTGCAGCGGAGCACGGCGCGGGTGGGCCTGGGCTCCGGATTGCATATCATGCAGTCCAATGGAGGCACGATGGGTGCCGACGCGGCGGTCGAGAGGCCCGTGCACACGATCCTCTCCGGGCCTGCGGCTGGAGTCATCGGCTCCGTCGCCCTAGCCAATCAGGCAGGCGAGGAAAACAGCATCTCCGTAGACATGGGTGGTACGAGTTTTGACATCAGCCTATGCTACCGGGGAGAGGTCCGCCGGACCCAGGACAGCGAGATCGAGCGGCTACCTGTAAAGGTACCGATGGTGGACATACACACACTTGGGGCGGGTGGAGGCAGTATTGCCTGGGTGGACCCGGGCGGCGCCATGCGGGTAGGGCCCCAGAGTGCTGGCGCCGAGCCCGGACCCGCTTGTTACGGTCGTGGCGGAACCGAGCCAACGGTGACGGACGCCAATGTAGTGCTGGGTAGGCTCAGCCCCGAGGGATTCCTGGGAGGCAAGCTCAAACTGGATGTGGAGAGGGCCAGGCAAGTGATCTCCGAACGGTTGGCGGTGCCCCTTGGGATGACCATCGAGGAGGCGGCAGATGGCATTATTCGGGTAGTGAATGCGGGCATGATCAAAGGCATCCGCGTTGTGTCTGTGGCCAAGGGCTACGACCCTCGCGAATTCGCCCTCGTCACGTTCGGAGGGGCAGGTCCGGTCCACGCCTCCGAGCTGGCCGAGGAGCTGGATATCCCACGCGTGCTGGTTCCAATTGCGCCAGGAGTGACGTCGGCGCTTGGCCTGCTGATGTCTGACCTGCGCGACGATTTCGTCAGGACCGTTTTGCGCTCCTCGGAGAACGTCGAGCCGACAGAGCTATCGTCGCGATACGAGGAGATGGAGGCCGAGGCGCTAGAGCAGATGCGCAAGGAGGGCCTCGGCCGGGAGAGTGTCACACTCATGCGAATGGCGGACGTTCGCTACCTGGGACAGGGTTTCGAGCTCGAGGTCCTCGTCGGCACTGGCGAGATCACAGCAGAGGAGCTGGACGGGATATACGAGCGTTTTCATGAGTCCCACCGGCGGCTCTACGGATACGATCAAAGAGACAGCCAAATGGAGATTGTGAACCTACGCGTAACCGCTATCGCTCCGATGCCGCAGCCGAAGTTGGAGGCGGCCTATCTCGACGGAGCTCAAGATCCGCCTGAGGCCGTGAAGGCCCGGCGCACCGTCTACTTCAAAAACGCGGCGTCCGAGATTCCCATCTACGATCGCACGAAGCTATCACCAGGTGATACGATCTCGGGCCCCTCAATAGTCGAGCAGCTCGATTCCACCACGGTGGTATGGCCCAACCAGACGGCCAAAGTCGATGCGTATGGAAACCTGTTGTTGGAGAGGGAGCAAAAGTGAACCAAACACGAATCGACCCTATCACGCTTGAGGTGATGCGTAATTCCTTCTACTCCATTTCGGACGAGATGGTTGCCGCTCTGGTGAGGGCGAGCTACTCGACAAATATCAAGGACCGGCGCGATACGTCATGCGCCCTCTACACGGCCACGGGCGACGTCGTTGTCGTCGCTCAGGCCGAGGTCGGGACACCCCTGCATCTTGGGACCATGCAGTCGGCCGTGCGCTCGGCGATGGACGCGTACGACTTCGACACGCTCGGTCCGGGGGACGCCATCGCGATGAACATGCCGTACCCTGCGGGACCGGGACACCTGAACGACCTCTGCTTGATTGCGCCCATTTTCCACGAAGGTAAGATGTTCGCCATTGCGGCGAACCAGGCGCACCACGTCGACGTGGGCGGGTTTGCGCCGGGCTCGATGCCATTTGGGGTCCAGGAAATTTTCCAGGAGGGGCTTCAGATACCGCCCATCCGGCTATTTCGGGGTGGTGAGCTGGACTCCGATCTGTGGTCACTGATTTCCCAGAACGTGAGGCCACCGGTGGAGGTTCGCGGGGACCTGATGGCCCAGTATGCCGCCAACGTCACCGGCGCGAGACGCCTGAACGAACTGGTAGACAAATACGAGTTAGAGACCGTCGAGACGTATTTGAGCGAGATGATCGCCTATTCGGAGAGGCGCATGCGCGCGGCCCTGGGTAAGATCCCGCAGGGCAAATATAGCTATGAGGACGTGATCGAAGGGGACGGCATCACCGATACGCCGTACACCATCCGCGTGACTGTCGAGGCCAAGGGTGACTCCATCACAACCGATTTCTCCGCGACGGACGATGTCGCCCGCGGTCCGATTAACTGTAGATGGCCCTCGGTGGCTGCGTGCGTGTACTACGTTTTCAAGGCGATCCTCGATCCGGAGTTGCCGCCGAATGCCGGGGCCTACGAGCCCTTCGACATCATCGTCCGGGAGGGTAGCGTGCTGTCGGCGGTGTATCCGCAGGCGGTGTGCAATGCCAACATCATTACGACGCAGCGTATCACAGACGTGCTGCTGGGGGCGCTGTCACAGGCGATCCCGGAGAGGGTTGCAGCGGCTTCTTCGGGCACGATGAACCTGTTGAACATCGGGGGCAGTGACCCGCGCACCGGTGTGCTTTACAACTACATTGAGACCTATGCGGGAGGGCAGGGCGCAATGCATGATCTGGACGGCATGGACGCCATCCAAAATCACATGACGAACACCCGTAATGCGCCGGTTGAGTCGATCGAAGTGGCGTACCCGCTGATCATCGAGCGCTACGGTCTGCTGCCGGACTCTGAGGGACCTGGTCGCTATCGCGGCGGCGTCGGGATCACCAGGGTGCTCAGGGTGGTCGGTGGCGAGGTGCGGTTGACGCTAAGCTCCGATCGCGCGACGGTAGCGCCCTGGGGGCTATTCGGCGGGTTGGACGCCACCCCGTCGAAGTGCGACGTAGTGGCACCTGACGGTAATATTGAAAGGTTACCCTCTAAGGTCACAACTAGCGTGATGCAGGACCATGTGATTTACACCGAGACGCCTGGCGGCGGCGGCTGGGGCGATCCCAAGGAGCGAGATCCCGAGGCGGTACGGCGTGACATCGTAGCGGAACTGGTGTCGGTGGAACGGGCGCGCGACATATACGGCGTCACGTTAAGCTCCGAGGATCAATCGGTGGACGAAAAGGCGACGGCGGTTCTTCGGGCAGGCGGGTAGTATACGGCGCTGCTTGTCGGTGGTTCGACAGGCTCACCATGATCGGAAACCCTATCCCGGTGTCCTTAGGGCGTAAGTGGCGGAAGTAAGGAGGTGAGTGATGTATGGCTCTCGGGCGAAGATCGCTTTCATGCTGCCATCGTCGTGTCTTATTTTCGAGCCTGAGTTTGTAAAACTCACCGCGGGCCTCGGGGACGTGATCGGTATCCCGGCGCGTCTGCTCCTCGAGGACACGGCTCTGGGCGGTATCGGGAGCATGAATGATGGTATTGAGTTGGCGGCCCGGCAGCTCGCCACGACTGCACCCGATGTGGCCCTGTACATGTGCACTACCGGCAGCTTCATGGATGGTCGGGACGGCGACGACGAGATCAAGCGAACGCTGGGAAGGATCATCCCAGGCGCCAAGATCACGACCACGAGCGAGGCTGTCGTCGATGCGATGGCCACGCAGGGAATGAAGAGCGTGGCCATGCTGACTCCCTACGATGAGGAGACCACCAATAGAGAGGTCGTCTTCCTGCAAAGCCATGGGATTGTCTGTCCAGAGTTCCGGTTCAGGGACATCTATGAGAATCTGGACCGCGGCTCGGTGCTTCCGGAGGAGTCGCTGCGCATCGCTTCGGAGTTCGACGTATCGGCAGTGGACGGTATTTTCCTGAGCTGCGGCAATGTGAGGTCGGTGGAGATACTCGACGAATTGGAGTCGAGGACTGGAAAACCGGTTGTGTCCAGCGCGCAGGCAAGCATTTGGAAGTCGATACGCCTGGCCGGAATTACCGAGCCCGTTGCGGGCTACGGAAGCCTTCTGAGGGAACACTGATTGTGTCCCCGCTTGCCCCATTTGGGTGATTCGCGTCGCCGTCATCTGGACGGCGCATGGGAAATGGCGTTATATGAGAGGCGAATTTCACGTCGCCTGGAAATGTTGTTGAGATAGGGGAGCACGTTATGAGTCTCATAACTCGTGAGGAGTTGAGGGAAAAGCTGGAGAGGAAGGATGATTTCAAGTTGGTGATGGTGCTGGGAGAGTGGGCATTCCGAGCCAAGCACATCCCGGGCTCCGTTAGTGTGGATACCCCGGACGTCGCGGTTGACGTTCTGGGTATAACAGATGAGATCGTCGTCTACTGCTCCCACGATACGTGCACGGCCAGCCGGTATGCCATTATGGCGCTTGAGAAGGCTGGATATGGGAATGTGCGGCGCTATGCCGGGGGAATCGCAGACTGGGAGGAGGCTGGCTATCCCTTGGAAGGGGAGTGGGGCACCGAGGCTGCGGGGTCCAACTCTTGGCCGCTCTCGTAGGCTTTTGTCGCCTACGCGAGGGATCTGGTAGGTGGAACGTACCTAATTGGTCAACGAGTGTGTGGCCCCGACCCCAGATACTTCGTCGGTGGCCTTCTCAGCATGACAATCAATCCAATTCATCGTGGCGCATAGGCCTATAGGAGAATCAATGCTGATATTCGACGGTGACTATCCGATGTCGTATGGAGCGGTGGACCTGGACAGGGACCTAACGGCATCGATCGAAGAGGTCTTCACCGCTTCTCCGGGTCAGACCATCCAAGTGGGATGGCCCGATGATCAGACGATGGCGACGGTGCCCGAGATGCGCAAGGGACATGTTGCGGGCGCGCTCGTGAAGGTCGTGGGGCGAATCCGGAAGCCGGATAACATCATCTGGGGCTACCGTACTGCGGACATTGCCTACGCGATGGCGCATGCGCATCTGGCGTATTACCGGATTCTCGAGGCCCGCGGCGAGTTGCGCATCCTGTCTACAAGCAAGATATTCCGCGATCACATGGCGGAGTGGGAGGCCACTGACGACCACAAAGGTCTCCCTGTGGGCGTCATCATCGGAATGGAGGGCGCCGATCCTATTTCCTGGCCAGAGCAGGCCGGGGAGTGGTGGTTGAATGGGCTGCGCGTCGTAAGCATGTCCCACTACGGAGCGAGCAACTACTCTCATGGGACAGGGACCGGCACCGAGGGAGGGCTGTTTCCTCCGGCCAAGGCATTGCTGGAACAGATGGACGATCTGGGCATTGTCTTGGACATCACACACACCTCAGATGTGTCGGTGCGGGAGGCCCTCGACATCTACGGCGGGCCAATTCTGGCAAGTCACCAGAATTGTCGTGGAGTCACGCCGGGTGAGAGGCAGCATCCAGATGATCTCATTAAGGCGGTGATAGATCGAGGCGGCGTCATCGGCCACTCGATGGACACGTGGATGTTGTACAAGGGCGGCACGGATTGGGCGAATATCCAGTCACGGCGAGAGGTATTCTCCAAGGAAGACGTGACCCTGGAGGATTGGGTGGACCACGTGGACTACGTGAGCCAGATGGCCGGCAACACCCTCCACTCCGGGATCGGAGGCGACACCGATGGCCAGGGTGGACGCGAAGGCGCACCCCACGAGATTGACACGATCGCGGACTATCAGAAGGTGGGCGAGGTGCTCTCGAATCGTGGCTACTCTGACGACGACGTAGCCAATGTCATGTATCGAAACTGGCAGCGTTTTTACGAGCGCGTCCTTCCCGATGAGGAAGATTGAAGTACTGGCACTTGGTTGTGTGCACGTCGGAACGATTAGGAGGCTCAGATGAAGATACTGGTAGTTAATCCATTCGGCGATACCGAATTCCACGGCGAGGAGAATCTGAGGCGGATCGCGAGGCCGGACACCGAGTTCGACATCGTGAATATTTCCGATATGTATCCGCTGCGTAACAACCAGTGGCTGTACTTTCGCTATATGTGCACGGACGGTACCCTTGAGAAGGTGATGTGGGCGGAAAAGCAGGGGTACGACGCTGTGTTCATATCCTGCAACCTGGACATTGGCCTACACGAGGCTCGTCAGTTGGTAGACATCCCTGTGACCGCGACTCTAGAGTCGGCCGCGCTGGTATCCCACATGATGGGGTCTACCTTCTCTCTGGTGACGGTGGACGACCAGAACGGCAAGATCCAGGAGTCGATGCTCGCGACCTACGGGCTACACGATCATTTCGTTTCACAGCGCCCGTTCCACATCGACGCGAACGACCTATACCCGGACCAGACGCCGACAGGAGAGGTGATCGAGGCGGTGCTGGACGCGGCCCGCGCATGCGTTGTCGAGGACGGCGCCGAGGTCATAATTCCAGGCTGCACGCTGGCCGGCTCTGTGCTGACCCACGATGTTCCCAACGTTGAAGAGGTTGTGGGAGCGCCCGTTCTTGACGGCATGGTCACAGGGTTCAAGATGGCGGAGATGATGGCTGATCTGAAGGCTGCGGGGGTCCCGACGGTGAGCCGAAGCGGCTGGTTCGAAAAGCCGCCCAAGGACGATTTCAATAAGCTGCGATCGTTCATGAGGCGTGGGATCTAAGAAATTCACCACAGAGATCGTAGAGGGCACTGAGATGAGTAAATTATCTTGAAACTTTGTGATCTCCCGGATCTCCGCAGTAAAACTCTTTCTTTGAGGGGGGCAAATGCGCAAGACGGCTGACGCGGTGGTGATAGGCGGGGGTATTGTGGGTGCGAGTACCGCATATTACCTGGCCAAGAAAGGGCTGCGGGAGGTTGTGCTGCTCGAAAAGGGTGAGATCAGCTCCGGTTCTTCGGGCGATTCGGCCGCGATCATACGCCAGCATTACTCTAACGAGG
The DNA here is from genome assembly GCA_030740335.1 of SAR202 cluster bacterium. The sequence continues at coordinate 13,309 of JASLXL010000088.1, forward strand.
TCAGCATCAGGCTCGTACGGCGGACCCTGGAAATATTCCAGGGTTTTTCTGACGAGTTCGATGGGGCAAAAGCGTTCACGAATGCCGGCTGGTTATTCCTGGTGCCAGAAGAGGCGTCGGAGATGTTTACGGAAAACCTGCCTCGCCTGAAGGGTCTTGGGGTTCGCACATGGGAGCTTTCGATTGAGGACACGTTGAAGGAGTTGCCGGGGCTCAACGTGGAGGGCATCGCCCGCGTGGGTTTCGAGCCCGACTCGGGCTACGCAGATCCCCATGTAACCGCTAACGCGATGGTCTCCAAGGCGTCACAACTTGCCGCGGAGATTCACACGCATACGGCTGCGACGGGAATTACGCGCCCGGGTGGCGCTGTTAGCGTAGTGTCCACCGCGAAGGGCGATATTGAGACAGAGGTCGTCGTGAATGCCGCGGGGCCCTGGGCCAGCGAGGTTGGAAGTTGGATTGGGCTCGACCTGCGGCTGGAGATATCGCGCGAGCAGGATATAGTGGTGCGGCTTCCGGAGGGGGCGACTCCGATAACGCGCGCTGTCTCGAACATGGTAGACAGAACCTACTTCAGGCCTGAGCCTGGTGGCCGACTGCTGGTCGGCACCGGCCACCCCAAGCCAAACGACCCGGCAGAGCCCGACAACTACAGCCGCGATGCGGATTCGGAGTTCATACGGGAGACCAGCCGATTGCTGGCTCATCGCTTCCCGTATCTGGCCGAGGCGGAGTTGACGGCTAGCTGGGCCGGGCTGTACACGATAACACCCGACTGGAGCATGATTGTTGACGCTGCGCCTGGGGTCGATGGGGTGTATCTGGCGGTGGGTGGTTCCGGCCACTCCTTCAAGCTGGCTCCGGCGATCGGCGAGTGCTTGGCCGAGATGATTGTGGACGGTAGCCCTTCGGTGGTAGACATTACGGCTCTGAGGGCGAGCCGGTTCGATGACAGGGAGTTGCTGAGGTCGACCTACGGCGGCAATCGAGGTTAGTCGAGCCTCGGCCGAGTGCCTCCAAACTTGTTTCTGCAACGGGCGCTGCGTATCTGCCTGAGAATACTGGGGAGACTGCCACTATGCCATCAAAATTCAAGTACCTGCTCATGGGCGGCAAGATTGTGCCGTACGATGAGGCGCGTATCCACATCATGTCGCCAGCGGTGCGATATGGTGCGACGGTGTTCGAAGGTATCAGGGCATATTGGAATGCCGATCGTGGGCAGCTCTACCTGTTCCGATGCGATGAGCATATGGAGCGCCTGTTGCAGTCGGCGCGCATGATGGGGATGGACGATTCTGGATACACGGTGAATGATCTGACGGCCTTGACGAAAGAGCTGCTGGCGGCCAACGATGTGCGTGAGGACGTCCATATCAGGCCAAGCCTGTTTGTCGATGGCACAGGGTCCATTCAATCAAGCGGTCCGGTGACCCTGGGCTCGGCGGTCGTGCCTGGTGGCGCGATCATCGACACGGGCAGTTGGGCTGAGAATGCCTTCAAACTCGCGATCAGTTCTTGGCAGCGCATTTCAGACAACTCCATGTCGCCGCGAATCAAGGCGGCAGGCAACTATCAGAATGCGCGTTTGGCTCTGATACAGGCGCAGCACGACGACTACGATGGGGTCCTGATGCTCGATAGCATGGGCCATGTGACCGAGGAGGCCCGTGGCTGCGTGTTTCTGGTGCGTGGCGGCGTTGCGATCACGCCACTTACAACCAACGACATCTTGGAGAGTATTACCCGCGAGACCATTATCCAGCTTCTGGGCGAGGCCCACGGCATTACAGTACAGGAGAGGGAGGTCGACCGGACCGAATTGTACATAGCCGACGAGCTTTTTCTGTGCGGTACCGGCCTGGGAGTCACTCCTGTCGGTACGGTGGACAGATTTTCCATTGGTGATGGCAAGGCGGGCCCGGTGACGCTCGCCGTGGGGAACACATATCTCGACACTGCCATGGGCCGCAGCGACTCGCATGCCGAGTGGCTCGACCCGGTATACGACTGAAATAGCCCCCGGCAGGGGCGGGGAGTTTGGATGCAACAGCACGCACGTGTGGTGATCATCGGCGCGGGTATCGTTGGGTGTAGTGTGGCCTACCACCTCACGCAGTTGGGTTGGCGCGACATCGTTGTTGTTGAACAGGGCCGCTGTTTGAGACAGGCGGTTCGACCTCTCACGCACCCGGACTCATATTCCAGATAAACCCCTCGAAGACCATGACCGGTTTTGCGAAGTACACAACGGAGCTGTTCCGTTCTCTGGATCTGGATGGCGAGGCCTGTGGTAGGGCCGTGGGTAGCCTCGAGGTCGCCTGGACACCGGAGCGTCTGACTGAGCTACGGCGCAAGATTGGCACTGGGATGGCCTATGGGGTCGAGTCACACCTTCTGGATCCAGGGGAGGCACGGGATAAGGTCCCGATGCTGTCCGAGAAGATTTATGGAGCGATGTACACCCCGACGGATACACATACACGTGCTATTTATCCTGCCGAGGCCATGGCACGGGCTGCTGAGGCGTCTGGAGCCAGCTTCCACGCGGATACTAGGGTGACTGGATTCGAGATTTCTAAGGGTCGTGTCACAGGGGTTGTAACAATCCACGGGACGGTTAATTGCGACATGGTCGTTGCTGCGACCGGCATATGGGCGCCGAAGGTTGGGCGCATGGCCGGGGTGCCGATTCCACTGTCGCCGATGCAGCATCTGTATGCACGCACGAAGCCTCTGCCAGAGCTTGCCGGCCGAACCGAAGAGATCACGGAGCCATTTGTGCGGCACCAGGACCGGGCGATGTACTTCCGGCAGCACGGCGAGGCTTACGGCATCGGGTCGTACCTGCACGAGCCGCTGTTGGTGGCGTCCGAGGACATCCTGTCTCACGAGGATGCGCCGGTATCGCCAGCTGAGATGGCGTTCACCCCGTCGCACTTTACGCGTGCCTTGTCCGCGGCGGGTGAGGTGATGCCTGCGTTGAAAGATGCGCCGCTGGACTACAGCTTCAACGGCATGTTCTCGTTCACTACAGATGGTTTCCCCGTCCTTGGGGAGTCGCCACAGGTGAAGGGGTTCTGGTCGGCGCAGGCGGTGTGGATCACTCACTCCGGCGGTGTCGGCAGGGCTGTGGCGGAGTGGATTGTGGATGGGCAGGCCAGCGTGGACCTAAGAGAGTCCGATATATCCCGATTCCACCCCCATGCCCATAGTGGTGAGTACATCCGGGAGCGATCTGCTCAACAGTACCGCGAGGTATACGACATCATCCATCCGTTGCAGCCGCCCACGAAGGCGAGGGGCCTGCGGCTCAGTCCTTACTGGCTACGGCAGAAGGAGTTGGGCGGGGTATTCTTCGAGAGCGCTGGCTGGGAGCGACCACAGTGGTTTAGGGCCAATGAGTCGTTGCTGGACGATCTGGTTGGGCCTGGCGACACGCGGTCTGGCTGGGAGGCTCGCGAGTGGTCGCCGATGGTCGCCGCTGAGCACCGGGCGACGCGAGAGCGAGTTGCGCTGTTTGACCTGACGCCATTCATGAAGCTGGAAGTCACGGGGCCTGGCGCCCTTGCTGCGCTTCAGCGTCTCACAGCCAACAACCTCGACCGGCCACCTGGTCGGGTGACCTACACCGCGATGCTGGATCCTCGGGGCGGCATCAAGTGTGATCTCACGGTGACTCGTTTGTCCGAGGACAAATTCATGGTCGTTACTGGCGGCGCGATGGGGCTGCACGACCTGGGGTGGATGCGCCGGAATGTTCCAGACGACGGCTCGGTCACAATTACCGACATATCAGCAGCGCAGTGTTGCATTGGCGTGTGGGGTCCGAAGGCGCGGGAGCTGATGACACGTGTTTGCGAAGACGACCTGACCAACGACGGATTTCCATACTTGAAGGCTCGCCAGATCACGGTTGGAGGGGTGCCTTGTCTGGCCGTACGCATATCCTATGCCGGCGAGCTTGGCTGGGAGGTCTATGCGGCTACCGAGCTGGGGCTGAGGATGTGGGACACGTTGTGGGAGGCCGGGCAATCATTTGGGGTAGTGGCCGCGGGTGGGGGCGCCTTCGACTCCCTAAGACTGGAGAAGGGGTATCGGCTTTGGGGGCAGGATATCCACACTGAGTACAACCCGTATGAGGCCGGGATAGGCTTTGCGGTTAGGCTCAAGAAGGGTGATTTTATCGGTCGTGACGCCCTGGTTGGCATCAGGTCAGAGGGTATAACCCGCAAATTGTGCTGCATGACGCTGGATGATCCCAACGAGGTCGTCCTGGGCAAGGAGCCGATACTCCATGGCGACGATGTGCTTGGCTACGTCTCGAGCGCCGGATATGGCTACTCGATAGGCCGTGGTATCGTATACGGCTATCTGCCCGTGGAGCATTCTGATATCGGCACGAAGCTAGAGGTGCTATATTTCGGGGAGCGGCGACGGGTCACGGTAACTGCTGAGCCACTGTACGATCCTGTGATGGATCGCCTAAAGGCATAGGGCGGCCATCGCAGGCCGGACTGAGGAGTAGACACATGGCAAAGGGAATTTTGGAGCGGCTGAGCGAGGGGGTCGTTCTGGGTGATGGTGGATACATCATTGAGTTGGAGCAGCGTGGGCATGTGGTGACCGGTGCATTTACTCCCGAGATCGCGATGACCCATCCTGGGGCGGTACGTGAGTTGCACTACGAGATGCAACAGGCCGGATGCGATGTCTTGCAAGTGATGGCCTTCTATGGCAGCCGCGAGAAGCTGGCTACGGTCGGCTACGGCGACAAAGTTCTGGAGATAAACCAGGCTGCCTACAACATCGCGAGGGAGGTCGCCGGGGAGGAGATGCTGGTGGCCGGGGACCTGAGCACTACGTGGATGTGGACCCCGGACGACGAACGGTCCAACAATCTGGTCGCAGAGATGTTCGATGAACAGATAGAGGCACAGGCCGGAGTAGACTTTGTTATCGGCGAGCTTTTCTACAGTCTGGGCGAGGCGCTGCTTTGTTTGGAACGGATCAAGGAAAAGACCTCGGTGCCCGCGATGATCACGATGTCCTTTCGGGCCACGAACGTCACGGACGATGGATTCACGGCAGGGGAGTGCGCGGAACGGCTCAATGCTGCCGGCGCCGACATCGTCGGACTGAACTGCATGAACGACCCTGACCACATGATGCCCCACATTGCCGAGATGCGCGCAGCGTTCGACGGCTATCTGGCGGCACAGCCAGTGGCTTTCCGGTGCACCGACTATACGCCGTGGTTTACCGGGTTACCGTCGTTCCCGGACCGGCTGGAACCGACGCAGATGACGCGGTTCGAGCTTGGTGAATTTGCCACGAAGGCGAAGGAGGTGGGGGTCAACTACATCGGCGGTTGCTGCGGCTGCAAGGCGACTCATATGCGCGAGATGGCTAAGGCTCTGGGCAAGTTCGACGAGAGCAGGACCTGGAATCGGCGGAAGGGCCATGCGATGAGTGAGACCGAGCACAATCGGGACCATCGTGAGGCGCTACGAGGCTAGCACCTTCATTGGTACTAAGGTGATAGAATTGTGGTTGGAGGGTTCCATGAGGCGCTCACTTGCCGTCGCAGTCATGCTGACGTGTTTTGGTGGGGCGCTGGTGTCCCTGGGTATCCCAGATGCCATCGCTGCCGACACATATGTCGCAATTATTGAAATCGACGACGCGATCAGCCCCTCTACCTCTCGCTTTCTCTCCAGGGCCATTGATAGTGCTGCGGATTCTGGCGCGGTGCTTCTGCTGGTTCGGCTGGACACCCCAGGGGGTCTGCTTGACGCGACCAGGGACATGGTCGACTCGATAGCTAACGCTCAGATCCCTGTGGTGGTGTATGTAGCTCCCACAGGGGCCCACGCGGCCTCTGCCGGCACGTTCATCACAGTCGCGGCTCACGTCGCGGCTATGGCGCCAATCTCCAACATCGGGGCGGCTACTCCGATAGCCATAGGCGAAGAGTTTCCAGAGACGCTGGCACGTAAGGCGGCCCAGGACGCGGCTGCGCTGCTCCGAAGCATTGCCGATGCGCGTGGTCGCAATGCCGACGCGCTTGAGGCCACTGTGCTGGAGGCGAGGGCCTACGACGCCTCGGAGGCGTTGGATCTCGGCATCGTGGACCTTCTGGCCGAGGACATCGGCGACTTGCTTCGCCAGCTCGACGGTCGCAGCATCGTCATGGATGATGGCAGCGAGATATCGTTACAAACCGTTGGCCCTGCAGTTCGCAGGATACGACAGACGCCGCTGGAGCGGGTTCTCTCGTTTCTCGCCGATCCGAATATCGCCTTCACCCTGGTGTCTCTGGGATTCATGGCGATTTTCGTCGAGTGGGTCCTGCCAGGTTTGTGGGGCCCTGGAATCATAGGCGTAATCGCATTGGCCCTCGGCTTGGTGGCCCTGGGGAATCTCCCGGTAAACTGGGTGGGTGTTGGCCTGATGGCCTTTGCGATGGGCCTGTTTTTTTTGGAAATGCAGGCGCCTGGCATCGGTATTTTTGGTGTCTCCGGGGTGATCGCATTCGTGATAGGTGGATTCCTGCTCTTCGGCGGGTTCACTCCCGTTCTACCCAGCGCTCCCGGTGCGCCGGGCTACGGTGTCAACACATTCCTATTGGTTGGCGTCGTGGCTGCGATGGCGGCGCTGTTGGGATTCGTAATACGCGATCTGGCGGTGGCCAGACAGATCGGGGGCCGGGGTGATGTGACACATGAGCCAATAGAGGGACGGATCGGTACTGTCACGGCCGAGCTGTCACCTCAAGGTGAGGTTCATGTGGCAGGTGAGAGGTGGAGAGCGGTTAGCGACGATGGTGTGGTGATCGAGGAAGGGGCATCTGTTATCGTGGCCGAGGCGGAAGGCCTGACGCTACGTGTGTACAGGGAATCGGAGGTTGGGGACTAGTCTGCTCCAATGTCGCGATGTGCGAACCAAGCGAAGCTAGTGTAGTGTGTAGCGATTAGCGTTGGCGCGGATCGCTCACTAGGGCGATGTACCGGATGGCAGCTTGTCGGAATCACTGGAGGAGAGGAGATTCATAAATGGCGATCGTCAGTTTCCTGAGGCCCTACGAGCGATTGGCGCTGTTCAAGTGGGGGAACTTCGTCGGGATGAGGGGCCCGGGCCCGGTATTTATGGTGCCGATCATGCACTCTACCTTGAGGGTCGACACGCGTATTGAGGTTATCGATATTCCCCGGCAGACCAACATCACGAAGGACAACGCGCCGATCGATATCGACTTCCTGATCTACATGCGTGTGATAACGGAAGATGCACAGAAGGCAGTATTGGAGGTGGAGAACTACAGGTCAGCGGTGATAGGGCTAGCCACCACGACCCTCCGAGCGGTGATCGGAGATATCGACCTGGACGAGGTGCTTTCACAGCGAGAGCGGATCAACAATCTGATTCGTGAGAAGCTGGATTCCGAGACCGAGCGATGGGCGATCAAGGTCACCAATGTCGAGATTCGTGAGATCGAGCCGCCGCGGGATATTCAGGAAGCGATGAACCGGCAGATGTCAGCCGAGCGTGTTCGCAGGGCGGTGGTCGTGGAGGCGGACGGCACAAAAGAGGCGGCGGTGACGGTAGCGGAGGGCGAGAAGCAGTCGGCAATTCTAAAGGCCGAAGGCTCGAGGCAGGCGGAGATTCTCAAGGCCGAGGGTGACCAGCAGGCTGCCGTACTGCGGGCAGACGGCTTCGCCACGGCGCTGGACCGTATCTACAGTGTGGCCCAGAACGTTGATGCCAACACGCTGAGCCTGCAATACTTCGAGACGCTTAAAGAGCTTGGTAGCGGCGCGGCGACGAAGTTCATATTCCCCTTGGAGTTCACCAACCTGCTCAAGCCGTTTATGGGAATGATGGACAAGCGAGACGGCAACGGCGACTGACTCCGGGTTCCAACTGCACCAGAGATGGGTCTTCTGGACCTGCCACTGAGTTTTACCTGGTAAGAAGACTGGATGCTACATGGCAAATCTGTTGACGGAGCACGTCCAGTCTATCTTGCCGGGTCACAGGCTCGTCTCTTTGACGCGGACAAATGCAAGCTTTACTAATGACGCACTGATCCTCGAATGCTCCACCCTTGCTGGGAATCGGATTAGTCCTGGCCGTCAAGCTCCTAGTCGATAAGCCTGCCGACGCGACACGTTTAGCCGCTGTCGCTACAGGTACTCTTTGAGCCTGGTCGCCAGTTTGACAGTCATGCCGGGGACGGCGGCCAGTTCTTCGACGGAAGCCTCGCGGACGCCTCTTGCGGAGCCGAACTTGCGTAGTAGGAGACCGCGGCGCTTGGGGCCGATTCCGGGGACGCCGTTCATGGCCGATACAACCGCGCTCTTAGAGCGCCGCTGGCGGTGGTATGTGATTGCAAAGCGGTGGGCTTCGTCTCTCGCCCGCTGTACCAGGAACAGGGCTTGAGAGGTTCGTGGCAGTACGATGGGCTCAGGCGTCTGAGGCACGAACAGCTCCTCGTTCTCCTTCGCCAGGCTGGCGAGCGGAATCCATTCCACCCCTAGCTCCAAAAGAACCTGCAGCGCGGCTCCCAGGTGACCCTTGCCGCCGTCTATTAGGACCAGATCGGGTACGATCTGCCAGGTGTCTTCTGAGGCCGTGCCGCCGCCCTCAGAAGATGTTTCGTTTTCTTTGGCGATGCGCTTGAACCGGCGCGTCAGGACCTCCCGCATCATAGAGTAGTCGTCGATCCCCTCGACCGACTTGACCTTGAATCGTCGGTAGTGGCTGGTCTTTGGCTTGCCATCCTCTAAGACGACCATGCTGCCGACGGAGTTCGTGCCCTGAATGTTGGAGATGTCGTAGCACTCGATGCGTTGCGGGGGTTTCGGCAGGTTCAGCGCCTCTTGCAATTCGCTCACGGCCGCTTCCATGTCGCCGCGCTCATCTTGCCTGACCCTGAGCTGCTCCAGCCCTTCGACGGCGTTCTCGGCGACCATTTCCACCAACTTGCGTTTCTCGCCTCTCTGGGGAACGTAGAGTTTCACCTTGCCCTGTCGCTTCTGCTCGAGCCACGGGCCGATGGCCTCCACGTCGTTGAGGGGGTGCTGTAAAAGGATCCGTGGTGGGACGTAGGGGCTGGCGTTATAGAACTGCTCGACGAAAGCGGAAAGGATTCCGCCAGGTGTGTTGTCTTCAGTCCCCGCCATGATGAAGTTATCTCGGCCTACCACCTTTCCCTGTCGCACGAAAAACACTTCGACCCATGCCTCTGTGGACGCCGGCGCCATGGCGATTACATCGGCATTTTCGGAGGTCAGGTGCAGTACCTTCTGGCCTTCGTTGACCTTCTCGATGGCGCGGTACTGGTCGCGCAGTATAGAGGCGCGCTCAAACTCAAGGGCTTCGGCTGCCTGCCGCATGCGCTTCGCGATATCTCGCGCTACGGCGGCGGTCTTGCCCTCCAGGAACAGCACCACCTGATCAATGACCTCGGCATACTGGTTCTGGTCGACCGCACCTATGCAGGGCCCGATACAACGGTGGATGTAGAAGTCCAGGCAGGGACGCGGATCGTTGCCGGTGATGACCTTGGTACATGAACGGTATGGGAATAGCTTTTTCAGCAGGGCCAGCGTCCTGCGGACCGAGTAGGCGCTTGCGAACGGACCAAAGTACTTGGCGCCATCGTCGGTGACCTTGCGTGTGATGTATACCTGAGGGAAGGCTTCGGTGGTGTCAATTTTGATGAATGGGTAGCTCTTGTCGTCTTTGAGGCGAACGTTGTAAGGGGGCTTGTGCTCTTTGATCAGATTGCACTCGAGGATTAACGCCTCTGACTCTGACTCTGTCAGGACGAACTCGAAGTCGAAGACCCTGGCCATCATGTTGCGGACCTTGCGTTCGTGGCGCGCACCGGCGGCGAAGTAGGAGCGAAGCCTATGGCGGAGGCTGGCGGCCTTGCCGACGTACAGGATGTCGCCGTTGGCGTTTCGCATGATGTAGACACCGGGCTTCGTGGGGGTAGCCTTGAGGCGCTGCGAGAAGTCCTGTTTTTCGGCGGCGGTGGTGGCCATGTTCAGGGGAGTGCGCCGATTGCCATAATTGCGGTGGTCCCACGCCACAGTTTGGCGCGTGAATACACTCGCAGGTTCATCAAGATAGGTATCCTGACAGGCCCCATTTCAGCTACGGAATACTAACCCAGTACGAAGAAGAGGGCAATGATGATGACGAAGATGCTACTTGCAATAACGCCGATGTGGCGAATCTCGGCGCCCATGTGCTGATAGGTCCCGACCTCTTCCTCGGCGGTTTGTCTCGCCCTGCGCGTAAGCCTGGGCGTCCTCTTGGTCTGAGGGGTGTCGGAAGTTGAAGATGCAGAGGATGCGATTGCAGCTACCGGGGTGCCGTCCTCCTCGTCCAGCTTGCGCGTTGTAGGCGCTACCTGGAACTGATGCGACGCTCCCTTGCCACGTTTTTTTTTGTCTCTGAGACTGGCCTGCCTTGCGGCGGTCTTTTTACCCTTGCTCGGCATATCTGTCCTCCGGGGTTATATGGTCGCATACATCGTGCGTTCTTGCCAGCGCTGCAGGCGCCATTTGGGGACAGTCATTGAGTTTGTACATGGGGTTGGCCGCTCTGCTGGGCATGTTTCAAGAGGTCGTTAGGCTCTCGGATGAGATTTGTCGTATTCCAGGCGAACGTGTTCGCTGGTGAGGTGGGTGTAGACCTGGGTTGTGGTTATACTTGCGTGGCCGAGCAGTTCCTGGACGTGCCGGAGTGGCGCTCCCCCTCGCAGGAGATGCGTGGCGAAGGAGTGGCGCAACGTATGGGGCGAGAGTTTTGAGTCTATACCGGCCTGGGCCGCCAGCCTTCGTAGTATTAGCCAGAAGCCCTGGCGTGTCAGGCGATCACCACGTCGGTTGAGGAACAGGGCTCGACCGGACGCCCTGGTTGCCAACATGGGCCTAGCCTCAGCAATATAGTGGGTTGTCGCTGTTGCGGCTGTCTCATGAAGTGGCACGAGCCTCTCCTTGGAGCCCTTGCCGAAGCACCGCACGAATCCTTCTACGACATCCACGTCTCCAATATCCAGCGCAACCAGCTCGCTGATGCGCATGCCAGTGGCGTAGAGCAGCTCGATCATGGTGTGATCGCGTAGCGCATCGGGCGAGTCGTTTTTCGGCCCGGCTAGCAATCTATCTATTTCGTCCACTGCGAGGGCCTTGGGAAGAGAGCGGCCTACCTTCGGCGAAACGACATGGCGGGACGGGTCTTCTTCGATCTCTCCCTCGTCTACGAGAAACGCGAAGAAGGACCTGGCCGATGCGACCTTGCGGGCCCGTGTGGTGTCGGCATAGCCGCGTTCCTGCAGTTCCAGGACGTAGGAGGCTATGGAGTCGGGTTCGGTGCATCCCCAGTTGATGGTGTCGTCGGTACTCTTGGAGAGGTACTCGGCGAGCTGTGTCAGGTCGTTTCGGTAAGCCGATAGTGTGTTGGCTGACACGCCGCGCTCTACGGCCATGTGGTCCAGGAACTTCGAAATACAGACGTCCATTTGGCGGCTCTCCGTCGTACTCTTGTTCGAGCGTACCACCGGCCCCATTATCGAGGGTAGGCGACATTTGGTGCTGTAGGGGCCAATGTCGAGTCTCAGGGTGGCATTATGATTCGACGAATGTGCTCGTTGTGTGCCAATTACTCAAGAGGCACTAAATTACTCAAGAGGCACTAAAGGACGTGTGGCGAGGAGATGTGCCGTATGTTGTGTACAACGGTGGCCACGAAGTACGATTCGGCGGCTCCTGTGCCCCACCATTACGGGAAACCTGGAATTGGGACTGGTTGTGCTGGCTGACCTATCCCTTGACACTTCCCCCCGTGCGTCCGTAGAATTCGGCCTGATCTCTGAGGTATAGCTGGCATGATTGAAGTAGACATAAGCTCGTTCATATTCGACGCGGACTTCGTGTCCTCGGTAACCGTGAGTTGGCACGGCTTTTTCAGCTTTGTGGCGGTGCTGACGGCAGTGCTCCTAGTCGGTCGTTGGGCGCCCCTCTACCAATTGGACCCCGACGATGTGCTCTCCGTTGCCGTTTGGGCAATCATCGGCGGTGTAATCGGCGCGCGCGTGGTCCATGTCATTGACACATGGGAAGCGATTTATAGTGCAAACCCGCTGCGGATTCTTTACATATGGCAAGGTGGCATCGCGGTATTGGGGTCCATCCTGGGCGGGTTCATAGGCGGGTCCGCCTGTGCGTGGCTGGGGAATTATTGGGAGCGCAGGAAGCATCCAGACGGCGAGGCTCCCCCTTCAAAGTTCCCGGTTGGGACTTTGGCGGACCTTACTGCGCCGGCGCTACTGTTCGTCCAGTCGATTGGCAGGGTAGGCGATATCATCAATGGCGAGCACTGCGCAAGGGCGACCGAGCAGTTTTTCGGGTTCCAGTGGGTTCATCCTGAGACTGCGGCTCGTATCTGCGCTAATGGATTCACCAATGCCGCCCATCCAGTGATCGTCCTCGAGATGGCCTGGAACATGGTAGCGCTGGCGGTTATTTGGCAGCTCCGCGGTCGGCTGAAGCCGGCGGGCATGATTTTTGCACTTTACATTGCCCTGTATTCGATCGGGCGCTTCGGAGTCTCGTTCCTACGTGAGGACCGTATCTGGGCGCTGGGCATGCAGGAGGCGCACTACATCGCGCTGCTGATGCTGGCTATCACGATACCTTTGCTGGCTTTCAAGGCGAGATTTACCGAGCGCGTCGAGGCGAAACCGGCGGTCTTCGAGCGTGGGACCCGCGCCGCCCGTCGCCGCCGCCAACGCAAAGCTTAGTGCTGGTGCTGCGCACGTTTAGTACGGCCAGGTATGGGCTATTCCTATCGGCTCAGTTCCTTTGCTTACCCCTTGAAGCTTGAGCCAGGGACGAGGGATGACGTCGGCACCAGTCGCGCGCCCCCATACCCTTTTCAGTTCCATGCACCCATTCAGTCGATACTAGCGTGCGGGGCGTAGATCTAGCAAGGTTAGCTGCAGGGTAGAGCGGCCCCCCCAATTGTTGAGGCCCGGTGTGTATACCAGGTCCAGATGGTCGCCGATGGCCACGGGCCGGTCACCCATTCGGAAGCCGATGACCTCCCACATTCTACGGTCATGTACGACGCTCATCTTCAGGTGATCTCGTTGTTTTCCGACTCTTCTGGTTTTGGCGACCACCACGTTTTTTGTCAGGAAGACTGGGTCCGGGTTGCCCTTGCCGAAGGGTGAGAGGGAGTTGATGAAGGCGAAGTAGTTCTTGTCGAGTGATGCGGGCGCTATCTCGCCGTCGATCTCGACTGAGGGGCCTGTTGGGGTATTGTCAGTAGAGTTCAGGGGCAGACTCGCCAGATGTTCCTTGACCTGTGGTAGATCAGAGGTTGCCACGACGAAGCCAGCTGCCATTGGGTGGCCTCCGTGGCGCTGCAGAACCTCCTGAACGCCTGTGAGGGCATCCACGGCGTCAAACCCAGCGATGCTTCGCATGCTGGCCCTGGTGAGCCGCTCCCCTGGGGATAGTGCTACAACCGGCCGGTTGTAGGTTTCCGCCAAGCTTCCCGCGACCAGGCCGAGGATGCCAGGTATCCAGTCTGCGTGTTCGACGACGATTATCGATGGTGGATCTCCAATCATGGATTCGACTTGATAAGTAGCCTGTTCCACCGCTTTGCGCGAAATGAGACGTCGGGAATCATTGTGTCGTTCCAGTTCGTCTGCGATCGGCTCCGCCTCTTCGATGGTTCGAGCCGTCAGGAGGCTGAGGCTGACGGCGGGACTGGCGAGGCGTCCGGCGGCGTTGAGCCTAGGGATGAGTGAGAATGAAAGCGACTCGGAGTCGATCTGTCCTAACTTTAGCCCCGCACGACCTATGAGGGCTTTCAGCCCCGGATTTGTGGTGCGGTTCAGGTTTTCGATACCCTTTTTCACCAGGTATCGATTTTCGCCCTGCAGCGGACCCACGTCGGCGATGGTGCCGATGGCCGCAAGTTCCATCAGATGTTCAGGCGTCCCCTTGCCCAGAAAGCGCCACAAGGCTTCGACCAACTTGTAAGACAGTCCTGCGCCGGTAAGCTCCCCGTACGGATATCTTGAGTTTTTTCTAGACGGGTTGACCAGTGCGATAGCGGGTGGATGAATCGGGGGAAGGACGTGGTGGTCGGTGACGATGGTGTCGATGCCCAGAGCAGACGCGAGCTCTATCTCTTCGACGTCGCTGGAGCCACAGTCGACCGTGATCATCAGTGAGATCCCTTGGCCTCTCAGTGATCCGATTGCCAGAGTATTCAGCCCGTGTCCCTCATCGGTGCGGTCGGGCAGGTAGGGGATTGCGGTGGCTCCAAGCTCTTTAAGGGCTTTGACCAGGAGGGCGGTGGCAGTGAGCCCGTCCGTGTCGAAGTCTCCAAAGATGCCGATGATTTCACCACCCTCGACAGCGTCTGCGAGCCGAGCTACGGCCGCTTCCATGTCCGGGAGATGAAAGGGATCGTGGGAGTCGCGTTCGTCTGGTGACAAGAAGGCCTGGACCGCGTCCCTATCACGGATGCCGCGGTTGTATAGGAGGCGAGCCGGGACAGGCGGCAGCCCGATGCTGCGCGCGAAATCGTCCGGTGGCGGTGTGTGTGTGTTCCAGGTGGGTGCGGGCATCAGCGGCCACGTCGTGGGTGGCATGGCTCATCCGCGCCGGTGCTAGGCTGCACCGTCTTGGGGTTTCCTGAAGATCAGGCTAGAGTTGTGGCCGCCGAAGCCGAACGAATTTGTCATCACGGTTTCAGCGGAAATGCTCTTGGCGGCGTTGGCCGTGTAGTCTAGGTCACAGTCGGCGTCGGGTATGTCGAGATTAATGGTGGGCGGTACTTGTCCACGCTCGATGACCATCGTGCTGAGAGCTGCTTCAAGGGAGCCGCTTGCGCCGAGTAGATGGCCTGTCATGGACTTGGTCGAACTTATGGCTACGGTGCGGGCATGGTCTCCGAATACGCTCTTCATCGCCATCGTTTCGTTCTTGTCGTTGAGGACGGTGGACGTGCCATGGGCGTTGATGTAGTCGATGTCGTTGGGTGAGATTCCAGCATCTGCCAGTGCGATCTTCATGGCCCTGGCGCCGCCCTCGCCTTCAGGCGCGGGCTGTGTGATATGGTAGGCATCCGCGGTGGGGCCGTAGCCGGTCAATTCCGCGATAGGGGTTGCGCCCCGGTCGATGGCGGACTTCATGGTCTCTAGGACGAGCACCGCGCCGCCCTCGCCCATAACGAAGCCGTCGCGTTCAGTATCGAATGGTCGCGAGGCCTTTTGCGGATCGCTGTTGTTCTTCGAGAGAGCCTTGCAGGAGTTGAATCCAGCGATGCCTATTGGGCATATCGCCGCTTCGCAGCCGCCAGCCAGAGCGATATCGGCCCTGCCAGAACGGATCAGGTCCAGGGCGACCCCAATGGCATCTGCGCCGCTGGAGCAGGCTGAGACTGTTGTGAAGTTGGGCCCCTTCGCACCGAGTAACATAGAGATCTGCCCTGATGCCATGTCAGGCAACATCATTGGAACAAGGAATGGGCTGACTCGGGAGGGACCTTTTTCGTTGAGGACTCCAACTTGCTCTGACATAGTGATGATGCCCCCGATGCCGCTCGATACAATGACGGCGACTCTCTCTGCGTTCTCAGGGGTGATCTTGAGCCCGGAATGCTCGACGGCTTCGAGGGTAGCAGCTACCCCAAGTTGCACGTAGCGGTCCATCCGGCGCGCCTGCTTCCGCCCGACGTAGTTGGTGGGGTCGAATCCATCCGCCTCGCCGGCGATTGTTGTTTCGAACTCCTCAGCGTCGAAGGATGAAATGTAGCCGATGCCTGAGGTACCGGCGAGTAGATTGGTCCAGGTCGTATCTCTAGTTAGCCCTACAGGGCTAACTATGCCGATGCCCGTGACTACTACGCGGCGTTCCATATTACGTCTCCGAGGGCTGGTTTTTTGGTTGGTTGCCAATGAAGGGGCGCCAGAATACTTTACCAGAACGTGGAATGAAACACATGCACTATGACGTATATGCAGCTATGCGGAGCGGACCTCGACGGTATCGAGCAATTGCTCTACGTCGGCCCGTGTTGGCTGACCCGCGATGGCGCCGCGGGCTGCCACTTTCAACCCCGCGCAAGCGATTCCCCACTTGAGGCCTTCGTCGGCCCCCTCGCCCTGGAGTAGACTATGAAGGAACCCACCCACGAAAGCGTCACCGGCGCCAGCGGTGTCTGCCACACCCCGAGGTGTAATCGGGTCTGCCTGGAAAGCGCCTGCCGAAGTTCCGGCCGTGGCTCCGTTTTCGCCCTGAGACACGGCTACTGCCCCAGCCCCTTTTTGCAGGAAAAAGTCGATTACGCCCCGTGGGTCAAGGGCGCCGATGAGCGAGTCGGTCTCTTCGGGGTGGCTGGGGAATACGTAGTCGACGAACGGTAGTATTTCGTCCATGGCCTCCCGAGCCTCGGCCGCCGACCACATGTTGGCTCTCAGATTGGTGTCGTACGATACCAGGACGCCCTGACGCTTGGCCGATTGGGCCGCGTGCAGGACTGTCTCGCGACAGGAGGGTGACACTGCCTGGAGGATTCCAGAGACGTGGAGGACTTTCGCTCCGGCAATGTATTCGTGGTCTAGGTCGTCGGGTGTCATGGTGCTTGCGGCGCTCCCCTTACGGTAGAACAGAAACTCGCGGTCACCGTCCGGCAGCAGTGAGATGAAGTGCATGCCGGTGAACCCTGGAACGCGCCGGACTGCAGTGGTATCGATGTCCGCGCGACGCCACTCGGCCATGAGGTAGTCTGCGAAAGGATCCGTGGCGAGGCGTGTTACGTAGCCGCACGACGTGCCCAGCTTGGTTGCCATGTGAAGCATGTTCAGCGTGTCGCCTGCGTACGACTTGCGGAAGGTACTTGTAACATCAAGGGGCTCGTCGCTGAGCAGCTCGATCATGCACTCGCCGAGGGCCACGATCTCCGGGGATTTGCCAGACATGTCGTAGAGTCACCTGGTTTGTAAGCGGTACCGCAAGAGGCATTGTACCCGAGCAGGCAGCGCATAGTGGGACTGAGTCTCCCTGACTCCTCAATATGCCGCTACCGGCAACCTCGGAGTCGGGGAGGTCAGTCTATTCTCAAAAAGAATCTTGGGTTCTATGTGCCGCCAGAGCCGCGGCCGCTCTGGCTGTTTTCCAAATACTGGCGCACCATGAGAGTGACCGCGACGTCCTCGCCGACCTCGCTAACGACCTGCCCGGTGCTTCCTGCACGGACCTCGCCCGTGGCGAACACGCCCGAGGCGCTGGTTTCGAAGATGGGACTGGTTTGGATGAATCCCATCTTGTCGATGGAATCTTTGAGGAAGGCCGTATTTGGGTCGAGTCCGATGACTATGAAGACGACTGCAGGATTCCAGGTTCTAGACGACGATGCTGGTTAGGCGTCCATTGCCCTTGAATTCGCGGACCGTGTGACGGATCCGAATCTCGATCTTAGGATTCTTCGCGGCCGTCTCCTGCAGAACGCGGCTGGTGCGAAGTTGGTCTCCGAACTTAAGCACTGTGACCTTGTTGACAAATTTGGTTAGGACAGGCTGTCCTCGATGCCGGAGTTGCCGCCCTTGACGACGACCTCGCTATCCTTATCGAGCGGGTCGTCGCAGGTAGAGCAGAAGTGGATGCCGCCGACGCCATCAGGGAACCCGGAGTAGTTGTAGAGGCGCTCGGTGACGCCCGTCTGGCCACTGGCCCTGCTCCGCTCAATGAAAAGCGTGTCGAACCCTTCGCGGACGGCGTAGATCGTGGCGGTGAGTCCGGCAGGCCCAAACCCGATGATGATTACCTCAAAGTATTGGCACGTGGCTTTAGGCCTGATACCCAACTTCTCAGCCAAATCCGCGGTGGTGGGATCAACCAGTACTGAGCCGTCCTCGAATACGATCGTTGGGATGATCCGCTTGCCGCCATTAACCTGCTCGACGTATTCCATCGAGTCGGGATTGTCGTCGGCGTTGATCCAATCGTATAGAACACGCTGGTCGCCGAAGAATTGTTTGGCCCGCCGGCAGTCCGGACACCATGGCGTGCCATACATTTTGATCGTCGATCGGTTCATGTTTTTTTCTTCGCTTTATTGAATCGACTGGCGGGCCGAACTGTTACATGTGTATCTGATCTCTTCGATGCCCTACCAAACAGGACGGTGCATTGGGCTCGGATTCGTTGACGCTCCCTCCGTGGGATTTCTATAATGGGACGTCCGGGCACGAGGGTAAGGCGGTGTATCTTTTTGAGGTGACGGTAGTGCCGACTGTTGCGATCGAAACGCATGGTTGCAAGCTGAATCAGGCCGATTCAGGGACCCTTGTTGCCCAGTTCACAAATGCTGGTTACCAAGTCGTTCCAGATTCGGAGCCTGCTGATGTGTATGTCGTCAACTCATGCACCGTGACCCATATTGCTGATCGGAAAGCCAGGCATGCGTTGCGGGCCGCCCGTCGGCGTAATCCCAGCGGGATGATCGTCGCAACGGGATGCTACGCCGAGCGCGCGCATGAGTCGCTTGTTGCCATGGGGGAGATTGACCTAGTTATCGGAAATACCGGCAAGGATGATCTGACCAGCCGTGTCGCCGAATGGATGGGTGAACCTGTCGCACACGGTGGCTATGAGACTGCTCTTGCTGGAGCGTCGGCGATTCGAAGCCGGGCCATGGTAAAGATACAGGAGGGCTGCGACCAGGTCTGTGCCTACTGCATTGTGCCGAAGGTCCGTGGACGCGAGCGCAGCATTCCGCAGCCAACCCTTGTCAAGCTTGTCAATGAGCATGTCTCGCGGGGCTGTAAGGAGGTTGTGCTGACCGGCACCCAGCTTGGCAGCTACGGATTCGATATTCCCGACACGAGTCTCACAGGTATGCTGTCGGGGTTGCTCCTGAATACCAATGTGCCGCGGCTTCGTGTATCGTCGCTGCAGGCCCAGGAGATCAATTGGGAGTTGCTCGATCTCTGGGACGACCCAAGACTATGCCGGCACTTTCACTTGGCCCTCCAATCTGGCAGTGATGCTGTCCTTGCGAGGATGCGCCGTCGGTATGACGCCACGGAATACCAGGAGGCGGTCGGGAAGATTCGTGATGTGTTGCCTGGCGCGTCGATCACTACCGACGTCATCGTTGGGTTCCCAGGGGAGAGTGATGCTGATTTCCAGCAGACACTTGATCTGTGCGATCGAATAGGCTTCGCTGCTGTCCACGCATTTCCGTACTCGGTCAGGCCAGGGACGAGCGCTGCTTACCTACAGGACAGGGTAAGCAGCGAAACGAAATCGGAACGCATGAAGGCGCTGTTGGAAGCCTCAAAGAGGCATGCCTCCGCGTATCGCGCTGGGATTGTCGGCGAGACGCGCTCCGTGCTCTGGGAGGGGCGTAGATCCACACCCGACGGTAAGGTTTGGTCCGGGCTGACCGGTGACTATGTGCGTGTAGTTACACACAGCTCAAGGCTGTTGGCCAACGAAATAACCGGCGTGCTGCTATTGGGACAAAAGGACGAGTTCATGGCGGCGGAGGTTGCCTAACCACGCACGACCGGCGCTACATTTCTTTGACCTGGAAGTGGGACTTGCCGTTGCGCTGGTCGATGTAGCCGGACCTGTGTTCGTTGGCGTGCCCGAAAACCAGCAACCACCCTTTGTCGATGGCCGTCTGTAGCAGGTCGCGTTTTTCAGACAGGGTGTCATCGGGGGCTCGGTCGTAGGCCGAGATACTGGCCAGGGGCAGATGGTACGGGGTCGGTATTAACTCGCCGAGATAAGCGATGCGCTCGCTTCCGGCGTCGACCAGGACGATCTGATGGCCCTTGGAGTGACCGTTTGTGACCTTGGTAGTGACACCGGGCGCGATCTCATGTTCGCCGTCGAGGAAGGTCAAGAGCCCGGCCGTCTCTAGCGGGAGGAAGTCGTCGGGGTTGAAAGATCGTTCGCCACGCTCGTTCGGGTCGTTGGCCTCTAGCCAGGCTTCCTTCTGGACCATGTACTCGGCCTTGGGGAAGGTTGGGATGGCGTTGCCGGCCCGGTCGAGCTTTGTGCAGCCGCCGGCCGTGTCGAAGTGCAGGTGCGTCAGGACCACTACGTCAATTTCCCGCGCCGTCACCCCCAGGTTCTTGAGTTGCTTGATGAGCTTGTTGCCGTTCAGGTCGAAGGAGTCCTTGAGCTTGTCTGTACGCTTGGAGCCAGCCCCGGT
>JASLXL010000089.1 GCA_030740335.1 SAR202 cluster bacterium
GTCATGTTACACCGCATGGCGCGAACGACCGGACGAAGGAAAACCCTGAGACTACGCCCGATTCTTGACCAGTCAGGTAGCTCTTGCTGTCATCTTTGCTTCAATTTAGGATCGAGCACATCCCTCAGGGCGTCACCCATGAGATTAACACTCAACACCGCCAAGACAATAGCCATTCCAGGGGCGATGGCGAGCCAGGGGGCCAAGTAAAATGCGTCTCGTGCAGACGACAGCATCGTACCCCAACTGGGAGTCGCGGGGGGCATGCCCAGGCCCAGAAAACTCAAAGATGACTCGGCTACGATAGCCGTACCCAATTGGGCCGAGATCAGCACCAGAAACGGCGCCATCGTGTTGGGCAGGATATGCTTAAAGACAATGCGGGCCCCTGAGCAGCCTGTGGCCTGGGCCGCCTCGATATGAGGCATTGCCTTCACGCTTAGTGCGGCCGATCGCATCACTCGGGCCATCCTGGGAGCCATGGGCAGCGCCACCGCTCCCATAAGAGTCATAACAGAAGGAGAGAGGACAACCACCAGTACCATTGCCAGCACCAGACTAGGGAAGGTCATCAGTATGTCGAACAGCCGTTGTATCAGTAAGTCGAACCGTCCACCAGCGTAGCCGCTTATCACCCCCAATAGGGAGCCAGTTATTCCACCCAGGAGGGTTGCGCCGACGCCCACAGAAAGGGAGATGCGAGCGCCATGTAACAAGCGGCTGAAGATGTCTCTCCCGTACCGGTCTCCACCCAGCGGGTACTCGGTCGAGGGCGAGGCGAATTTGTATTTCACATCGGTGTGGTTTGGATCATATGGGGCTGCCAAAGGCCCCAACAGAGCGACCATGACCGAGAAGACGAACAGCACTGCCCCTACCGCTCCCAGGGGTTTTCTGCGGCAGAAAGAAACGGCTTTGGCGAGCGCTAGGCCCCACACTCCGGTTCTAAAGGGCGAGCCTCTGCCTTGCACAGTGAAGTTACTCATTGCCGCGTTGCCTCTGCCAACCCCTAGGACTGCCGGATGCGCGGGTCCAATATCCCATAGCTGAGGTCTACGAGCAGGTTGACCGTCAATGTCAAGACGACGGTAAACAGAAACAGGTTTTGAATTACCGGATAATCCCTTGCGAGAGCAGAATTGACGATGAGCATCCCCAGGCCATGAAGGTTGAACACCTGCTCGGTGACGATAAACCCACCTAGCATGTGGGCGAATTGGATCCCCGCTATGGTCACGACAGGTAGCATGGCGTTTGCGAGGGCGTGGCGCACCAGGACGACCCGTTCAGCAAGTCCCTTGGCCCGAGCGGTACGAACGTAATCCTCCCGCAACACCTCCAAGAGGGCAGAGCGGGTCATGCGGACAATCACGCCGATCAAGTAGCTGCTCACGGCAAGTGCCGGCCAGATCATCTGAAGGAAATTCCGCCAGGGATTGTCGAAGAACCCCACGTAGTCCAGGCTGGGACTCCACCCTAGCAGACGTATCAGCACGAACAGAATGATAATGCCAGTCCAGAATGTGGGCAGCGCCAGGCCGGTGATGCTGCCTGCCCGCAACACATAGTCTACCCACGTATCCTGGCGAACGGCGGCCAATATACCAATGGGTATTGCCAGGATCAGGGTCAACACCATGCTGTAAATGGCAAGGGTGACGCTTATCGGAATAGCCTCGCGAATGAGGTCGGTGACTGGCACCCTTTGCAATAGTGAATCGCCCAAATCCCAGGTTACCATTTGTCGCATCCAGGTAACGAACTGAATGTACTGAGGCTTGTCCAACCCGAGCTGCTTTTCCACAATCAGGACATTCTCTGGCGAAGCGTCTTCCCCTAATATTGCGTAGGCTACACTGCCAGGAATGAGGTGCATCGCAAGGAATATGAGAACGGCTGCTCCCACGAGTGTTGGGATGAAAAGGAGCAACCGTCGCCCCGCGTAGTTCCTGAAGGCGGATGTCCCAGATTTAGTCTCTATAAACGCACCTGGAGATGCTAGCCGCTTTGTCTTCCCGCAAGTCTCCCCGCTGTTGACAGCCTGTCCGCAGATACTGCGCTCAGATTAGTCGAGCCTGTCCAACAACTCTAGCGGGTCTGAGTCCAAGCCTTTCGGCAAGCTCGGGGCACGTTCACTTCGCCCCGAGCTTGCCGGATCACACGGGAAGTCGTTGGTTGGGCTCTTAAAAGGAAGTGGGTGTACAGGGCCCCACCGCAGTTACTTGTCTAGCCAAACCACCTCGAACTTGTCTTGGACTGGCTGGTTTATTGGGCTATTGGTATAGCCTTTAACGTAGCTTTGCCAGGCCTTGATACTTGGCTCCCAAAAGAGAGGTATCCACGCGGCGTCCTCCATGGCCAGCCTTTCAATCTCCTGGAGGATGCGCTTGCGCTCGACGGGGTCCACGGCTGATCGTTGCTGCTCAAAGAGCTCGTCGACCTGTGGGTTACTATACTTGCCGTAGTTCCGGCCTCCGTCGGTAATAAGATACTGTGCGATGAAGGATGAGACGTCCCCAGTGGGCATGCTGTGGCCGGTAAGGAACCACGTGAAATCGCCCGCCGACCTCAACTGGGATGCCCGTGTGGGATCGATAAGCTGGAGGTCGTGTTCGATATTAGCCAGTTTCAAGATATCCGGCAGTATGTTTGCTTCGGCTTCGCTTCTGAAATTGCCCGAATACCCCAGGCCCCGAAACACCAGGCCCTCACCGTTGGGATACCCTGCCTCGGCTAGAAGGTCCTTGGCCTTTTGAACTCGCCCGTCCATGTCTAGGCCGTAGCCGGGCAGCTTCTGTAGCTCTGCCTCTGACCGGGTGAAGGGAGACAACGGGAAAATGAAGCCCCCGACTTGTCCCTCGACCGGAGCGAGCCCCACGACCTGATCCCGGTTGACGAGCAGGTTGATGGCCTGCCGGACCCTTTTATCTCCCCAGGGCGGCTTAGTAGTGTTGACATATAACACCCAGGCGACCTGCTTGGGCGCGCTTGCAACCACAGCTTTGTTACCGAGTTGCCGGCTGATTATCTCGCTTTCCACGTCGGTTATGGGCTGAACAATATCCAGGCGGCCGCTCAAGAACGACGTAGTGGCGATCGACAGGTCTTTTATAACGTGAACTTGATGTCCATCGACATAGGGCAACCCTTCTTTAAAGTAATCCGGGTTGCGGCTCAGCACCGTTTTGACGCCAGGGGTGTAATCCCCAAAAACAAAAGGCCCGGTCCCGATCTGATGTTCTGCGCTGGCGTCATTGAAAGCATCGTCGCCAAATTGGTCAAAGATGTGCTTGGGCCAGATGGCGGCCCACGGTGTCGCGATAGCGGTCAGGAAAGCCACATCTGGCCCAGAGAGGTTGAACACCGCGGTGTGGTCATCCGGTGTTTCGATGGAGGAAATGACGGTGTAGAAGCCCTTCCGGGCACTGACTATACCTTCAGGGGGATTTCTAGTCCGGTCGAAGGTGAATTTGACATCTTCGGCCGTCAAAGGTTGACCATCGTGGAATCTCACGCCCTGCCGAAGCCGGAAAGTAAACTTCATAGCATCTTCGGAAATCTCCCACTCGCTCGCTAGGTCAGGGATTAGCTCGGAGGCCGTTTCGTCCAGCGGGTCCATTTGTATTAGACCGTTGAACATTGAACCGAAATGGAAATAGACCGGGTGCCGGCCTTGTTGCAGCAGATCAAAGGTTTCTGGCGCGGAGTTGACCCAACTGTTCAAGATTCCTCCCGTTTTTATTCCTGAAACGACGGGAGGGATGCTGGTAGGGGTAGGTGCCGCTGTAGGCACGGCCGTTGCGGCCAACGCTACAGTCGCCGCTGGCGCAGTGGTTGGGGCCGGCCTTGGGGTTGCGGTCGCCGCTGCGCCGCAGGCAACCGCCAGCAGGAGCACGAATCCGAGCCCCGCGCTCAAGACCCGCAGTGCGTGTGCCCTTAGCTTGCCATCAAGTTTCATAGTCCACCTCTGTTAACATATATCTCTGCCCGCAAGCAGCCAGCCAAGAGCCTGCCTATGGAGGAGCAAGTCTGGTCCCTCAGGTGAATCCGGGTCTGCTCAAGATCTGTCCGACGGACTATTACCATTGCGGGACAAGGAGCAGCGGCGCTAAAGCTCGGCTGCCCTCAAAGTAGCACCTGGTATCCAGGTTGTCAATTTGCTGGATTCCGTAGTCCATTCGACCGACGCATTCTGGTATCTTGTGACGGATCACAGGCCGGCACCTGCCATCGACCCTTGACCAAGTACCGTAAGATCAAGGACGACGATCCGAGAAGGAGAGCCAGACCATGGTAACGAAGGATGACTTCGCGCTGACTAGGGCCCACGATGGAAAACCAGTAAGGATGCTGGCGGTGATCGACGAGTACACCAGAGAGTGCCTGGCAATACGGGCGGGAAGACACATCAGGTCGGATGACGTCCTGGATTGTCTTAGCGAGCTCATGGTACAGCGGGGAGTGCCGGAGCACATCAGGTCTGACAACGGCCCCGAGTTCACGGCGAAAGCAGTCAGGCAATGGCTCGGGAGAGTGGGAGCGAGAACGTTGTACATAGAACCCGGAAGTCCTTGGGAGAACGGCTATGTCGAGAGCTTCAATGGCAAGTTCAGGGATGAGTTCTTGGACCGGGAGATCTTCTACACACTGAAGGAAGTACAGGTGCTGGTCGAGCAGTGGAGGCAG
>JASLXL010000090.1 GCA_030740335.1 SAR202 cluster bacterium
TCTTAGGTACCTGTGTTGGCCCCTCCTTCAGTTGTCACGAAACAGGGGTCGCATTTACCGGTCGGACTACTTGTCCAGCCAGACCGTCTCGAACCTCATCCAGCCCTTCCTGCCCCGCTCCTCTATGGACAGCCCTTTGACGTACCTCCACGCCATGGGTATGGTGTCGTTGCCGCCCCGAATTACGAAGGGAATTTCCTGGTCCAGGAGGACCATCATCTGGTTGGCCAGATTTTGCCGCTGGACGGGGTCCAACTCCGCCAGCAGCCTGTCCAGAATCTTGTCCACCTCTGGGTTGCAGTAGCGGTTGTAGTTGCCGCCGGCGCCACACCTCAACCCGTTGTTCCACGAAGGGGTGGGGTCTTTGGTCAGGCTTGTTAAGCCCTCACCAATGAACAAGTCGAAGTCCCCCGATGCCAGCGTATCTCCGGACAGTGCCCTCTCTATGACTATGATATCTACGTCTATGTTGAGGGTTGCCTTCAACATCGCCGTCAAAGCGGGCGCCTCGACTTCAGCGAAGGCGGCAGGGTTGATAGTGGTGAGTGTCGTCTTGAAACCGTCGGAGAAGCCGGCCTCGGCCAGGAGCGCCCTGGCTGCGGCGATGTCATCATCCGTCGGCTTCCGCCACCCGGGCATGTCTGCGTACTCCGCAGCAGCCTGAGCGTAGGGGCTGCTCCGATGTTGCCACCGGCCCACGTAGTTGGGAATTGAGACCGATGTGTTAATCTCACTCCACTTATACTTGTCGAGCGCCAGGAACATGGCTTTGCGCACTCGAACGTCGTCGAAGGGCTCACGCTCGTTGTTGACCCACATTCCGCTGATGCCCAGGTTCGGCGGGTTGCCGACGATGAACTTGTTCGGCTGCCCTGCCGCTTCGGCCCATGTGTCCATGCTTCCATTCCATGCAAAGTCGGCCTGCCCGGTCAGCACCGCCGCTCCCCTGTCGGGCCACGCAGGCACGTGGAATTGCCGGACCAGGTCAACGAAGGGCAGGTCGGGGTTCCAGTAGTTGGGGTTGGGCTCAAGCACCCACAGCTCGCCCGGCTGACGCTCTTTCAGCATGAAAGGACCCGTTCCCGTCGCAAGCTCGCTGCGCAGGTCTTGGTCGTTGGCGTCGAGCACGTGTTTGGGGTATATGACAGAGGGTCCGAAGTTGGGGTCGGCTGCGACGAGCTCTATGAACCACGGCGTCGGCCGCTTCAGATTCATGACTACCGTTAGGTCGTTGGGCGCCTCGACGCTCTCCAACGCCTCGAACATGCTGGTCATCTGGCCGACGGATATGGTGTCGGGGGGGTCGAGAATACGGTTGTAGGTCGCCAACACGTCTGCGGAGGTGAAGGGCGTGCCGTCATGCCACTTCACGCCCTCCCTCAAGGGGAACGTATAGCTCATTCCGTCGGCCGACAGGCTCCACGATGCCGCCAGGTCCGGAATAAAGGAATTGAAGCCGTCTTCGGCGTTGAAGTACATCAGATTGTTGTATAGGTTGGTCATGCCGCCGTAAGCCTGGGCCCGTTGGTGCATGTCAAAGTGTGCCACCGCGATGGGCCAGGCGGTACGGACGGTGCCGCCGTACTTGGGGTTTTTCTCGGGCGGCCGCTGCAGCCCCGTCACATGGACCGGCAGTTCCTTGGCCACCACCTCCACTGTCCTCTCCACCTCCACTGTCCTCTCCACCACCACTGTCCGTTCCACCACCACAGTCTGCGCGATGGGTACCTCCACTGTCCTTTCCACCACCTCCGGCTCGTCGTCCCCACCACACGCGGATAAAACGAATGCAACAGCCACCAGAAGAGCTATCACACCCATTGACCAGAAGCTCCTGTGCATCATGCTAAATTCTCCTTGACAGAATCCTACTTGAAGTCTGTTCCGATATCACCGACAAACTGGGGAGCCCCAATTTGTCAGATGAGAATTTATCCTTCCCCCTCTCCCTTTCCGTTGACGAACGATTGTGTGAGGAGAATTCCCGTACCCTAGCCCTGACGGGAGAGGGGGACGCTTTTAGGAGGTTTTTTGTGTTTAGGTCATCCAGGAGGTACCAGGGCTTTGATACGGGCTGTAGGCTTTCCGTTCGGCCGACGGGATCGAAAGGCAAGGAAAAACTGCACAAGGCGGGGGTCACCGGATTAACCATCGACTCCATCCAGTTTTGGGATTATCGGTTGCGCCACTCGACCACAAGTGCGTTACACTAACGTTACACTTCCGTATTTATATGTAACAGATCTGTACCGTCGATTAGGTTCGTATTTCGTTCCTCTGCCTCAGCCAGGACAACTGCTGTGGCAGAGCGGTGATCCAGTCGTAGCAGTACCTGCCTGACCGGCTTTCCAGCTCGACAACGACTTCAGGGAGGAAATAACCATAATTTGTTGACCTTTAGATCACGCCCGCATCCTTGAGTTCTGCTAACTTGCCCTGACCAAGACCCAATACGGTAGACAGAACCTCCTCTGAATGTTGTCCCAGTATCGGTGGTGGGGTGACTGTCACGGTGTTAGATGACATTTTGATGGGACAGCCCAGGGCAGGATAGTTCCCTCGTTTAGGGTCATCGATATCCACCACCATTCTCCTGGCACGAAGGTGAGGATCTTCCAAGACCTCGCGGGTGTCGAGTACCACGCCACAAGGGATGCCGACCTCGTTCAAAGCTGCCATGACCTCGTACTTGGTGAGAGAAGAGGTCCATTCGGCTATAAATGCTTCGATCTCGTCGGCGTAATGCGCGCGGGCTTCCCGGGTGGAAAAGCGGGCATCGCCAATCAGGTCGGCGCGGCCGATGATGGCCAGGAGACTGTCCCATCCCTCACCGCCAATGTAGAGCGACACATAGTCATTTGGACCTCCGGGATGGCAGGGATAAACCAAAGCCGGAGCTCCCCACATTCTGTTGCCTGTCCTAGCCAGCGGTTCATTGGCCCCGAGGGTTTGGATCATCCTGAATCGGTTCAGGTTAACCACTGAATCCTGCATCGAGACTTCGATATAGTCGCCTTTTCTGGTTGTTCGACGCCGGTGGAGAGCGGCGAGGATGCCTATGGCGCAGTGGAGTCCACTTCCCGAGTCTCCAACCCCGGCCGGAGTCATCAAAGGAGGACCTTCCGCATGTCCGTTGGAGCTCATGGCACCGCCCATGGCCTGGGCGATGTTCTCGAAGCTCTTGAATTCGGCGTAGGGACCGTAGGTGCCAAACCCCTTGATGGTGGCGTAGATTATCTCTGGGTTGATTTTGTTGAGGCGCTCGTAGTCCAGAGAGAACTTCTCCATTAATCCCGGCCTAAAATTCTCGATAACCACATCTGAAACGCCGACGAGCCTCTTGAAAATACTGCTTCCCTCTTCGGACTTGAGGTCCAGGCAAACACTCCTTTTGTTGGCGTTGAATACGAGGAAGAAGAAACTGTCCATGTCGGGTCTGTGGGCCAACTCGGTCCTGGTGCGGTCACCGACTCCCGGCTCCTCTATCTTGATCACATCTGCGCCCAACCAGGCTAAGAGTTGGGAGCAGGAGGGTCCGGCCTGTACCTGTGTAAGATCGAGAATCCGTACATCTTCCAGTGGGCCGCTCATTGTATCCTCCAATGTCGAATAGTCTGCGTCGCGCGGGAGGTCAAACCTTACCGGTGAGTAGGTGACTTAGGCAAATGAATATCAATTTGGCTGTAACTATGCTCCGCTCCGTTGTAAAGGGCGTTAGACGAACACGAGGCCGCCTCCTGTCCACATCACATGACAGAAGCCATCGAACAAGTTTGATTTTTGGGGTTGGAAGTCCTTTGGTCTTTCACCGGCATTTTCTCTTTGAAGCCGGGTGTGTTAAGAAAGCGCACGATCCTTGACAACGATGATGGTACTGGTCACCTGCCCTCGACTTTGTACCACTCGTAATGTTAGTCCCACAAGGATACGGACCGTGTCGACACCGACACCGATGCCGATACCGGTCAGGTCCGAGCCGAGAAAGCCCAGGAGAGATTATCACAGTCCCATTTTCACTGATTGCCAACAATCATAAAGGGTGTAGATCGTCAGCAGAAGTGGGACACCTCTAGAGGGGAGAAATCCGAGCGTCAGGGCTGGCCTGATCGTAAATCCCACGATCCAGACTGCTAGATTTTACCGTTGCAGGGGATGGTGGTTACTCTGGACGCGTACTCCGAAAAGGGGGTGCGCCGCCTAACTACGGATGACCACCGTTGGGGGAGGCGTTCCGAAAGGAAAATGTTTTGGAGAAGGGGGGCTATCTCGGCCAGGAACATCGACTGACAGTTGTTTCAGCCGTGGAGGATATGTACTCTCTTGGGTGATCTCGCCCCAATAAGAGTCCCATCATTGTTGATGTCCTACCGTATGCGTATATGTGTAAATCGTCTCCAGGTTTTCGTTTGGGCAATCCGGGCCGGCTGTGTTCGCCGTCCCGATCACCAGCCCGCCGCCCTCGCTCGCATCACGAATAATCCGCTCGATCTCCCGCTTCACATCGTCCACGGAACCAAAGGGCACCACCGTGTCGACACGGAGTCCGGCCAGGAGAATCGGCTTTCGACCCGCCCGGACCTCGTGACGAGCAATCTCCCCGACGCTATATCCGGACCGTTCTTGGAATCCCTGGAACCCGCTTACGCCGCATCCAATCAGATCGTCGAGGATCGGCAGGATGTAGCCGTCTGAGTGCCATATGATGTCGGCGTCAATGTCCACAAGCGGTC
>JASLXL010000091.1 GCA_030740335.1 SAR202 cluster bacterium
TGCCCAACACAGGCATGTTCGACCTGGCGCCTATGGTCGCTCTGATTGTCCTGAACTTGCTCATAGGCCGTTTGATACTGATTCTCTGAGGGCCGCGAAAAACCCATCTCTTTCATCTAGCCCACCCAATTTTGGGGAAAATGGAATAACTGTGTGAGGGACACCTTCACACACCCGACAAAGGGGCTCCACCCCTCTGCACACCCCTCCCAGACGAATCCCAAAGTGGAAAGCCTAGTCTCCCGCTAGACGGGATATCGCCTCGTCGGTGTCCAGGCCCTCAATACTGAAAACCTTGTCGCGGGCCGTGTGGCCCTTGACCAGGGTTATGCTTCGACGACCTACCCCCAGTGCATTGGCTAACAAGGATATTATGGCGTCGTTGGCTTTGCCGGCCTCGGGGGCCGCTGTGACATAGATGCGGACCACGCCCTCAGGGGACACATCGACCTTGTTGCGGCTGGCCCTGGCCCGTACCCTGATACGCAATGTGGCAGTCACGCGTGCGCCGTTATTCTGGGCGACTGGACGGTGCTGCGCCAGGCCCGGACCCTAGCCATGTTTCTCCGCCCAGACCTGCCTCGGCGTCGAATAGTGTGCCAAGATTCTGGAATGCGACGATAGCAATCAGCAGCGCTATTACGGCATATTGCGTAGAGACCGATAAGCGGCCTCGCATCCAGGTCAGGAGCCAGTGCAGTCCGAACCCCGCTGCGGCAAACACTGCGGGCAGCGCTACTACTAGTCTTGCGTGAACCGCGTCTGTCGTCGTCAGCCCTGCTACGATTACCGACGTCGCCAACAGCAACCACACCGTGGCGTGGCCTCGCCTGTGCCATCTAGCGACCCCGACCGCCAGACCTACCAGTGTAAGCAGCGCTGTGATCGGGTCCATCAGTCGCGCTCCTGACCCACCATCGGCGTCGCGGCGGAGCAGGAGGGATGCAGTGGTATTGCCGATGCCAGCAACTAAGTGGCGCGCCTGCTCGGCCACGCCGGTCAGCGATTGGTACTCGTCGGTGCGCGTGACCCACACGTTCGCCGTGTTCGCCGACACCTCATCCCAGCTTCCCGCGACGGCGATTAGATACGGAAGAGCAACGACCACGGCTGGCAACAGGAAGACGACTGCCAGCTTCACAACCGCCGCGCGCTTCGGTCCCGATCTTATGTACTCTCTCACCCAAAGGAGTACCATCGCTGCCGCAAAGATAAAAAAGGCATGGTGCGTGTATATACCGAGGCCGAAAGAGGCGCCCGCCAACACCAATAACAGGCTGCGCCTGTCCCCATTTTGCCGCTCGTCGAGGGCCTTTATCATCAGGTAGAGGGACAGTAGCTCCACGACCAGCAGAAGGGCGACCGGGGTCGCGAGCCTGCTGAAGTACATCGGCCAGACTCCGATAGCCATCAATGCAGAGCCAAGAGCTGCGGCGCGGGATCCCATGAGACCGCGAACGAGGAGGAAGAAGATCCCAAGTGTGGCGAGCCCAAGCGCGGCCACAAGCACCCTTGCCGTAGTAATGGAGTCGCCGAACAGGGCAATCCACGGCGCCAACAGGTATGCCAGACCGGGGGGCTGTCCGTAGGATATATCGGGACCGATGCCAGTCCAACCCTGGTCCCACACTCTTGTCGCGGCGTCAACGAGCGCCCTTTCAACAACGAACCCTTCGCCAGGCGACGAACCCAGCAGGCGCAACCTGGCGAATAGCGCCACCGCTGCCACGATAGCCGTGCCACCGTAGAGCGCCATCTCCAGCCCCTGCGAACGAACATGCAGGGGCGAAGCCTGTACGGGCAATGCATATGAGGGTTGAGGGGTTAGTAGTGGCGCAGACTGGGCTGTGGCCGCCTCGAAGGCAGGAGTGGTACCGAATGGGACGGCGGCTCTGGGGATGTCCAACGCCAGACCACAGGAATTGCAGTAGCTCTGGCCACTCGGGTTGGCTGCGCCGCAATGCGGGCAGCCTGGAGTCGCGGCCAGCATCAGTCCACAGCTTCCACAAAATGCGGCGGTGAGCCGGTTTTGGTGATGGCAAGCCGTGCACTCTAGTGGCAATATGGCACTCCGGTGCTATGCATGGGCGATGAGTCCGCCGTCGACGTGGAACATCTGGCCAGTCACGAAGCCGCTGGCGTCTGAGGCCAGGTAGACTACCAGCCCAGCGAGGTCAGATGGGTGTCCTTTTCGACGCGTGGGGATGTACCTAACCAGCAGTTCTCGCTCGGCGTCGTCGTCGGGCGGCTCGGTGCTCATCCAGCCCGTGCCTATGGCGTTGACTCGGACACCCAGGCGTGCCCATTCGAGACCCAGCGACGCCGTGAGTTGTCGTATTGCTCCCTGGCTCGTACTCAGGGCAGCGGCATTCCAGAGCCCGCGCGAGGCGAGACCTGATCCGATGTTCACGATGTGTCCGGTCCCCTGCTCGACCATGCGACGTCCGGCAGACTGGCTGCACAAGAACATCGATTTCACGTTGAGTCTCATGACTTCGTCCCACTCGTCTTCCGTCACGTCGAGGAAGGGCTTGCCGAATTCGACTCGGGCGTTGTTGACAAGGATGTCGACCCGGCCGAGATCCATCACGACCTGGGAGATCATACTCTCAACATTTTCGGACACGGTGAGGTCTGCGGTGATAGCCAGCGCCCGACTACCCTGCCCTTTCACCGCGTCGACAGCCGTCTTTGCGTCTGAATCAGGGGTGCCCGCGACGGCAACTGTGGCCCCGGCCTCGGCGAGCGCCAGGGCGAGGGACGAGGTCCAGCCTCGCCGGTCGGCGGTGATCACGGCTACCTTGCCGCTCAGGTCCAGTTCAGGTGGCAGTGGCATTTGTGGCTTGCATCGGCTCCAGGTAGGGGATTCGGGTCAGCCTCACGCGTCTAGTGGCACGACCGGGGCGTGACCTGTCGGCGCGTAGCCGCCAGCCAGTCCACCGCCGTCAATGATAAACGTTTCGCCGTTCATGTAATCGGACGCATGCGACGCCAACAGCACTGCAGCGGAACCTAGCTCTGCGGGCATCCCGGCGCGGCCTACTGGAATGAATCTGGCATCGGGCAGGTTCTCCCTTGAAGCGGCTGTACCCTCTGTCTCGAAATATCCGGGCACTAGGCAGTTGCTTGTAACACCGTGCCTACCCAGACTGGTCGCCAGTGATCTCGTGAGCTGCACAACGCCGCCCTTGGAGGAGGCGTAGGCATAGGTATCGCGGCCGCCTCGGAGCCCGAAGCCTGACGCGACGTTGATGATCTTGCCGGAGCCCCGGTCAACCATGTGTCGCGCTACTGCGCGAGAGCAGTAGAAGGCGCTGGTCAGGTTTGTGTCGATAACGGTACGCCATTCCTGGTCGGAGACCTTCCAAATAGGTACGCCGCCCTGGTCGGCGACAATCCCGGCGTTGTTGACCAGAATGTCAACCCTACCCAGTTCATCGATCACGCGAGAGATGAGGTTCTGTACTTGCGCTGAGTCGGTGACGTCGGTCTGGACTGCCAGACCTCTGGTTCCAGCGGCCAGGATGGCTTCTGCGACCTCGGCTATTGGGCTCGAACGGCGACCAGCCACGGCCACCTCAGCCCCAGCCAGTCCAAGTGCAAGTGCCATCGCCTTGCCGAGTCCGCTGCCGCCACCGGTGACAACGGCGACCTTTCCATCCAGGTCCCAGGATTCCATTACTCGGCCTCCGCACAGCTAATTCGCTAGAAATCTAGTCTACTAGGTTTCATGGTCTGCTTCCGGCCAATGGCAGACGTCGCCGAAGCCATGTGAGTTTTCTTGAGTCATGCTGATGCTTCAGGCTCCTGGGTGGAATCCTTGGCAAAGCACACTGTCAGGTCAGACCCGGAGGGTGACCTCGCCTCCGGCGACAGTGACGGTTGTGCCATCGTCGCTCTCGACGATCAGGTTGCCGCGCTCATCTACCTCACGAGCGATTCCTTCGAACACCCTATGGCCCCAGGACACCTGTACTGGCTTACCGAGGGTTTCCAGTCGGCTTGCCCATTCGTCGGTCAACGAGGAGCCCGTTCTGACCGAGGCGTACATGTCATCCATACGGGTAAGCACGTCAAGCAGCAGCGCCGTGCTGTCTACGAGTGCTTTTGCCTCGCTGTTGACGCTGGTGGCTGTCTGCGCTATCTCGGGGTGAACGGAAACGTCCAGGTCCACGTTGATCCCGATGCCCACAATGGCGTAGCGAAGTTTCCCGTCTCCGGAATCGGTCTCGATCAGGATGCCTGAGACTTTGAGGCCGTCGATCCGTACGTCGTTGGGCCACTTGATGGTTGGTGCGGTCCGGACGTGCACCGCAACTGCGTCCGCGATTGCCAGGGTGGCCGCCATGTTGACGTAGGGTAGTTGGCGCGACTCGGGCTTAAGTAGAACCGAGAACAGCAGGGCGCTACCAACGGGCGACACCCATCGACGGTCGAACCTGCCTCGTCCTGCGGTTTGCTCGCCGGCCACTACGACAAGCCCTTCGGCGCGTCCCTCGTCTGCGAGACGACGCGCCTCGTCCATCGTCGACGATATTGAGTCGTACCAGAGGACTTGACTGCCTACGACCCGTCCCGCCAGGGCTGAATTTATCACTTCGATGTCCAAACCATGTGTCGCCAAGTGGTGGACCTCCGTGAGGCTTTGCGCCACCGGGGCCGATGATAGCGGCGAGTCATCGGGGGTGTCAATGGAGCCGGGAAAGGAAACACAGAACATCATGACCCAACTACTTCAGTCACTCGCCCCAGAAGAGACAGGATGCACTTACCAACCAGCGACGGCCACGATGTCCTGAGCAATGCACTCGATGTCTCCGTCGGGATGGTGGACGGCGGTCAAGCCAGCCGGGAGATGACTGTCCACCCAGTAAAGATGCTCGACGGTTCGCAGCATGTCGAGATCGCCAGGTGTACCCAGTATGTCCGCCAGACTCCTCAGCCAAATCGGCTTGTCACTTGGCCAGAAGTCGTTGATGTCGCCGTCGGGTGACAGGCGTGTCCCGACGAAATAGTCGGCGCCGCATTGATGCGCGAACCACTCGACCGCGAACTCCCAGGTTATCGAGATAATGGCTATTTTGAAGCCATGACGCTTCAGTAGACTCCGACCTTCATGGACGTCGGGGGCGAGTCGCATCGACGCGAGAGACGAGTGCAGTTCGGGGAGTACGGAGGGATCGTACCACCCAGCCACCTTCTCATGAGCAGCCTTGATGTCGTCTATGTCCGTCACACGAAGTCTCTCGAACTAGGTCGAGTCACCCTAGGGGCCTCGCCAGTGCCTCGAAGACCGTGTCGCCATGCAGGAGCGTACCGTCCAAACCAAAGGCCGCTAGTTTGGTTTGAGCTGACATTCTGTTCTACCTGCGGATGGATTTCAGGTCCATGTCATGCTGAGGAGGTTCCCTACAAAGTATCTGGGGTGGGGACCACGCCCTTGTCCATCGATGGAGACAACCCCACATCCCCAGACCATCCCGTCC
>JASLXL010000092.1 GCA_030740335.1 SAR202 cluster bacterium
ACTTTTTGAAATCATGGGGCGAGGACGTGTTCACACGGGCCCACGGAGTAACGGCAGGCCCCGACGACACGCTGTACTGCGCCGACGACGGGGACCACACAATCAGGCAGTGCACTCTCGACGGCGAAGTTCTTCTCACCATTGGTGTTCCCGGCAAGTCGAGCACCTACCAGGGCGGAGACCCATTCAACCGCTGCACCGATGTGGCGATCGACCCGCGGACCGGCGACCTATACATCTCGGACGGTTACGGCAACTCCCGGGTCCACAAGTACTCGCCGGACGGCAAGCTTCTCTTTTCGTGGGGCGGTCCGGGCACCGACCCAGGCGAGTTCAATATCGTCCACAACATCGCCACCGACCGAGACGGCTGGGTCTACGTCGCAGATCGCGAAAACCATCGTATCCAGATATTCGACCCAAACGGCAAGTACGAGACCCAGTGGGTTAACATGCATCGCCCGTGCACCGTCTATGTGTCCGAAGAGCAGCACGTGTACGTAGGTGAGTTGGGATGGGGAATGAATGTTAACCGCGAGTTACCGAACATTGGCCCTAGGATCAGCATCTACGATACTAGTGGCAAGCGCCTGGCCAGGGTAGGTGAATTTGGCATGGGAACAGCGCCTGGGCAGTTCGTTGCACCCCACGGCATGTGCCTGGACTCCTGGGGGGACCTGTATTTGGGTGAGGTAGCTTGGACCAACAGCAAAAATTTGGGCTTGGAAGCCGACGGCGTGCGCAGCTTCCAGAAGTTGGTCAAGGTGAGCTAGTCGGGCAGGGGGTTGCAGTGAAACTGGCCGACGTCAACACGACAGATATCCGCGAGGCCATTCGTCTCGGCTGCGAGACCATGGGCCGTGTATTCGACGCAGACGATGGCGACGGCGACATCCCTTTCTTCGACGTGGTGGTCCGGCCGCAGGCCAGGATGGCCTTTAGCCCCTGGGCGTCGGAGAGCCATGTGCCTGGGCGTCATCTGAACGCACTGCTCAATGCCGAGGACGCCGCTGGCATCAAGATCGACGAGGACTCCGTCGACCGCCATGCCCGAGCTGCTTTCTTTTCGTACGGCGGGCCTATTGCGTTCCCCCTCAACCGGGATGAGGTCGGTGGCCCGTTGACCAATTTCGTGGCACACCATGCTCGTGAAGGCTTTCACGCTCTGTACGCTTTGGCAAAGTATCGAGACTCCGCCCGCGCCCGCACCATCGCGGAGGCCGGACTCGCCGCTATCAACGAGTACTGGAACCCGGACCGCGATTGGGATTATGACCGGCTAGAGCAAAACCACGGCCTCACGACGATGCGAAACCAGCCCTTCATGCATGGCCTGGCGAGGACCATCGGACCGCTGGTCAAGTACTACAAGGCGAGCGGCTATGGGCCGGCGCTGGAGTTGGCCACGGTGTTGAAAGACAAGTGCGTGGCTGAGGTTTTCACTGCTGATGGTAGCTATGATCGCAAGAGTTTCGGGGACCACACTCACTCGACCACCTGCGTAATGTCGTCGTTGGCCCAACTGGCCGACCTGACCTCCGATTTGTCGCTGATACAAAGGCTCAAAGCGTTCTACGATCATGGCCTGTGGGACATCCGCGACGAATTTGGCTGGGTCGTCGAGAGCAGTGGCGAGGGCAGGGACCCCGACAAGGGCGAGGTCAACAACAGCGGTGACATCCTGGAGACGGCGCTGCTCCTGGGGAAGTGGGGTTTTGCGGAGGGCTACCACGACGCCGAGCGTATTCTCAGGTGCCACATCCTCCCATCACAGCTCCGCGA
Source organism: SAR202 cluster bacterium (assembly GCA_030740335.1). The sequence continues at coordinate 1,783 of JASLXL010000092.1, forward strand.
TATCTCATTCATCGCACAGCCCCCGAACCTCGACGGCGTTGACGGCATGCGCGACGTGGCTGCCCGTCTACAGGGCGCTTTCGGGTTCCCCGCGCCTTATGGCCACGAACCGCTGGACGCACCCGACGTGAAATTCAACCTGGACATCGTCGGAGGCACTGTCGGCTCGCTATGCGAGGCCCTGAGGGCTGCGACGACCTATAACGAGGCAGGGCACCACGTGAACTTGCTCTTCGACCACCAAAACTCAGACATCGAAGTGGAGTCCCCGTACACGCATCCGGCCCTCAGGGTCCGAGTCAAGCGACCAGCGCCACTGTACGTGCGGATCCCGCCGTGGGTTGATCGGGACGCGTTACGGATCGATGGAGTGCCAGGCCAGGCTCTCCAGACGGAGGGCTATGCATTCATAGCCGAGCCCCCTGTTGGCGAGTGGATAACCTTCCAGTTTCCTCTGGTCGAACATAATACGGAGTTGAGTCATCGAACACGCACGATTAGGACACGAATGCGTGGGGATGCTGTTGCAGCAATGGAAAGCTTCGGCGCCGATCTGACCTTTTTCGATCCGCTGGACTGAAGTAGAGGAGCACAGCATGGGGCCATCGTCACCTGACCATGACGTAGTAATCGCCAAGGACGTGATGGTCCCGATGCGCGACGGCGTGGGGCTGGCGGCTGATATCTACTGGCCTGCAATCGACGGCGAGCGCGTGGACGGCCCTCTACCGACGATCCTTGGTCGCACGTCCTACGACAAGACTTGGCCCGAGTTGTGGGTAGCTCCCATCGCGGATTATTTCGCGCCCAGGGGATACGCGGTGGTGCTCCAGGATCAGCGCGGCCGGTCCGCCTCCGAGGGCACCGGCCAGTACCACCATACGGCCAACCCTCTTGAGGGCCAGGATGGCTACGACACCGTTGAGTGGATCGCAGCCCAGGATTGGTCAGATGGTCGTATCGGCATGGTGGGCAGCTCCCACGGAGGTATTGTTCAGACAGCGGCGTCGTTGCACCGGCCGCCTCACCTGACCGCCATATGGGCGGACGTTGCTCCGACGAACATCTTCTCCCACCAGTCTCGTGAGGGCGGGGCGATGTCACTGCAGATGTTCGGCGCGCTGTTCATGCACGCCTATGATAGCTAGGAGATACGAGACGACCCGACGGCTTTGCGAGAGGTGATTGAGGGATGGGAGAACATCGGCCTTCTGGTCTCTGAAATGCCCTTCAGGCCCGGTGAGACGCCCCTGTACAGGGTTCCCAATCTGGAAGACGTGCTCTTCCACTACTACTACGACGGCGAGTACAACGATCTCTGGGCCATGGAGACCTGCGACCAAGCCCGTCACTTTGCCCGCGCGGCCGATATTCCAGGTGTATTTTCTGGCGGCTGGTACGATCCTTTCGCGGTTGCGACGACGGATCAGTACGCGACGATGGCTGCCAAGAACAACACTCCACAGCGATTGCTCATGGGACCATGGACCCACCAGGGTATACGGAACGGCGCGACCGTATTTGGCGACGTGGAATTCGGTCCAGAGGCCGGGTTCGGCAACCATGTGTACAACTCACTCCGGCTTCGCTGGTTCGACCGCTGGCTCAAGGACATCGAGATCGGTGTCGAGGACGACTCGCCCGTCCGTATTTTTGTAATGGGTGGAGGGAGCGGTCGGCGGAACGAACAGGGGCGGTTGGAACACGGCGGCGCATGGCGGTCGGAGAGGCAGTGGCCCCTGGAGCAGACGGTTCTCAGGACGTTACACATGCGCGCCGGTGGCGGGCTTACAGACGCACCGCCGCGCGCAGACGAGTTCCCGTCGACATACATCCATGACCCGGACCATCCGGTGCCTAGTATCGCCGCGTCTGTGACCGGGCTCTCAGAACTAGTGCGCGTACCTGGTGGCGTCGACCCGGCGCAGTGGCCGCCGCGCTATCGAGCTAGGCCCCTGCTGATCGAGGGTGGTGCGCACCAAAAGGAAGAGCCAGACCGGTTCGGCTCCATGCCGCCATACCCGTTGTTGGGGGAGAGATCAGACGTGCTTGTCTTCGAGACCGAGCCGCTGGAGGAGGACATTGAGATTACAGGCGGGGTGGCGGTGACGCTGTGGGTATCGTCTTCGGCGGCCGATACTGACTTCACTGCCAAGTTGCTCGACGTGTACCCATCCAGCGATGACTACCCCGAGGGTTACCATCTGAACCTGGCCGACTCGATCATTCGATGTCGTTTTCGCGATGGTTATAACAAAGCAGAGTTAATGGAGCCCGGAACGGCATACGAAGTCCGTATCAACCTACCACCCACAAGCAACAAGTTTGTGGTCGGGCATCGCATACGGGTCGACGTAGCTAGCAGCAGCTTCCCAAAGTTTGATGTCAACCCGAACACCGGCGAGGCTCTTGGTCGGCACACTCACACGGTCAAAGCCAGCAACACCGTCTTTACCGAAGCAGCCCGCCCGTCACATGTCGTACTACCGATAATCCCCTAAGATGTCAGGCGGGTGACCTGAACCAGTGTGCCCCTACTTCAGCATGTCCCTGAGCAGGCTGGCCGTTCCCTCGATAGCTGCATTTGCCAGTGCTCGGCCCTTTTCGGCGGTGGCACGGGCTGCGTCCGGGTCGGACGCTTCGGCGTAGTCCCATCGCACGTTATCGGGCAAGGCGTGCAGAGCGAATGAGGTTTCGAACTCCCCAGCGTGGCCGGGGTACTTCCCGGAGTCCAACACCTCTTTGGCAAGCTCATCTGGTATGAGGTCCCAGTAACTGTTGAACCGCAGGTCCAGGCCAAGGTTATCGCGGTCGAGGAGGGCCTCGGTATAGTCGGTGTGTGTATGGATGGTCTCAGATGTCTCGGCAGAGAGCGGGTTTCCAAAGGTCGATGTGAGGTGCAACCGCCACTGCTGGATGACTCCCTCGACAGGCGCGACGTTGCCGCCGTGTCCGTTCAAAATAAGAACATTGCGAATGCCGTGACGAACGAGGCTTTCCACCGCGTCGAAGACCACCGCAAGCCAACTGCCCGGCTTCACAGACATCGTGCCGGGGAAGTGCATGTGGTGCTCAGCGATGCCGATGGATATCGGTACGGCTACCACCACGTCGGGATAAAGCAGCGCTGCGGCCTTCTCGGCGACATATGTGCTGGAGGCGATGTCTTGGGGGAACGCCAGGTGTTCCAGGTGCTGCTCTATGCTACCCGTCGCGATTATGGCCGCCCTGAAGCTACCGACTTCGAGGGCCTGGCGGAACTCGCGGCGAGTAAGTTTCTCGAGACGGACTTCTCGGGTGTTGTCCATTGTTCTACTTCTTTCCGTCGTATTGCTTTGTTGCGGCGTCCAAAGACCTCGTGCGCAGCGCCATCAAATCGTGCCTGTTCTCGGACGCCCATCCTTGAGATTTGGCAAGGCTCGTCAGGGAGCCCTGGAACTGTGGCATGACATAACGGGCCATTAGCTCATAACTTCGGTGCGTCTGTTCGCGTGTCGCGGCCCATTCGGCTGCCTGGATCATGATGCCGCCGAAACCGCCGCTGTCTTCGTTGAGCCTGTTGATGGTGTCTACCAGGTCGTCCGGCGTGCCGATGCACCACGCACCCTCGTCAACCATGTGATCAACGATCTTGTCCGCAGGGCCGTCATAGGCCACGGGAAATCCCATCGTATCCTCGAAGTAGTCGCGCTGGTACTTCGCGGCGCCTTGGCGGGCCTGTTCCAGAGCCTCTTTCTTTGTATCGGCCAGGTGGGCCGGGATAACCAGACGCCATTCCTCACGCCGGACCGTATTGCCATACTTTTCGGCCGTCTCCTCCGCGATCTTCCAGAACTGATCAAGTTTGTGAACGACAGCACCGCCTCGCAGCACGCTCACAGAAAGCACGCCCGTACCGAATTTGCCCGCCAGCACCATCCCGGATGGGGACTGGGAAGCAGCGACGGCAATTGGAAAGTGAGGCTGTGTGTAGGGCCGCAGGTTCAGTTGGGCTTCCTTGAGGGTAAACCAGTCCGACTGATGGGTAATCGGCTCATCCTCCGTGAGCAGTCGCATGATAACGTCCAGCGCTTCTTCTGTACGCGGTCTTTGGGTGGGCGGGTCGATGCCCATCATGTAAGCATCGGACACTAGTGCGCCGGGACCGACTCCCATCATGATGCGTCCCCTGGTCAGGTGATCGAGCAACACCATACGATCTGCGGCCATGAGGGGGTGATGGTACGGAAGGCTCAGGACACCTGTGCCTAGCTTGATATGCCGGGTCCGCTCGGCCACTGCAGCGATGAACAGCTCCGGCGAGGCGATGGTCTCCCACCCGGCGCTGTGGTGCTCGCCTATCCACGCTTCGTCGAACCCCAGGTGGTCGATCCACTCGACTAGCTCCAGGTCGCGTTGAAGGGCGAGAGTTGGATTCTCACCAAGAGCGTGGAACGGGCCCAGAAATATTCCGAATTTCAAATGCTCTGGTAGTGTCATCGTGACCTCTCGGCCGGGGATTTTCAAAAGTCAACGGGGATTTTAGCACGGCAACTCGAGGGCTACAAATTCATTACGGCAAGGTATGAGAACTGACATGCGCCTGGAATGCCACTGGCATAAAGGCCTATCGCCGGTGGAGGGAGTACACTGCGTCTATCTTACGCATGGGCGGCTGGTTCCCGGTGGCTATGATGTCTCGGTGCCCACGGTTGAGGGATTCCGGGGGCGCGCAGGGACACCGTCTCACGTTGACCGCTTGGGCGGTGCGACATATAATTTTGCCATGGGAACGGATACTAAAATGCTGTCTTCTGCGGACATAGCACGCGTCGTCGTTGACGTGGGTTCAGACAAGCTTGCCTCGGACATCGTCATGCTAGACCTGCGCGGGTTCAGCGATTTCGCGGATTACTTTGTAATTATGAACGCAGAGTCGGCGCGGCAGATGAGCGCCCTCGCCGACGACGTGGAAGATGCCCTGAGGCTTGCCGGGGTCCAGCGCCACCACCGCGAGGGAACCCCAGGAGGTGGCTGGATGCTGCTGGATTTCCTCGAGGTGATTGTCCATATTTTCACTCCCGATAGACGGGAGTTCTACCATCTCGAAGAGGCCTGGTCTCAGGCGACCGAGACAGTCAGGATTCAATGATCCAGGGGTCGGTAGCGCGATCGTACTCCAGGATCTCGTCTTTCTTGAAGAAAAGCGCAAGTTCGCGTTGGGCCGACTCAAGCGAGTCGGAACCGTGCACCAGATTCAATCCGATGGACACGGCGTAGTCGCCCCTGACGGTGCCCGGCGCCGCGTTGGCGGGGTTGGTCTCTCCCAT
>JASLXL010000093.1 GCA_030740335.1 SAR202 cluster bacterium
TAAAGTCGTCTCGGCGGTCCGAGTCGCTCTTGAGGGTGCTGACATCGATGGTGATCTTGGAGTCTTCTGGGACGACCTCGCCTCCAGCATCGAATGTGACCATCCCTGTGATGGCATTCGTCACGCCGACGGCGTCGTTCGGCAAGTTCCGCCTTGCGAGTTGCTCTTTCACTCGATATCGTGCCTCAGTTTCAGGACTGAAGGAGATGACAAGACGGTCCCCTTCGCTCCTTGTTCCTGTTGGTAGAAAAGGCGTCGTTGTAGGTGGCACCTCAGTGGGCGTGGGAATAGGTGTGGAAACCACCGTGGGGATTGGAGTGGTAGGGACTTCGGTTGGACTAGGTTCAGAGGCTGGCGGCTTTGTTGGTATTGACTTAGGAGGTTCCTTCGTAGGCGTAGGCTGAGCTATCGTCTTAGCCACCACTGTGGCCTCAGGGGTCGGGGTATCAGCCGCCTGACTTCCCCCACCACAGGCTACCAGCAGCGACATAAATGCTGCTGGTAGAAGGAATAATATGGTGAGCTTGAGGTTCATCTCCGGACCTCCAGCCGTACCTACTCCCTCGTAAGGCTCCTAGCCGTTAAATCCCACCCCTCCGCATCACCAATCGTGCGCAAGCCACCCCGGCAGCATCGAGCCCTGCCCCCAAAACGTGCCGTGGCACCTAGCCTACTAGGTATAGAGTAGGATAGATGAAGACCCATGCGACGTCAACGAAGTGCCAGTACTTGACGACGCCTTCGACGCCCCAGCTATGGCCCTGTCCAAACCGTTCGGGCTTGCGACCCAGGTATGCGACAGCTGCGAGCAGAATTATTCCTGTAATCACGTGGAATGCGTGAATTCCTGTGATGGTGAAGAACACAGTTCCGTAGGCGCTGGATGGCGGGAAGTGCTGGAATGCCAGATACCACTCGTAGCCGACTCCGGCGACGAACCCGAGGCCCAGTAGGATGGTCGCCATCAGGTTCAGCCGAAACGTCTTGTGGTCGCCGTGAGCCGCTGCAGTCTCGGCCCGGTACGCGGTTAGGCTGCTCAGTAGCAGCACAATGGTGATGGCTAGCCCAAGTACCTGGTCAACATCGTCGGCCCGTTCCATGCCTCGCAGGTAGAAGCGTGTCGCGATGAGAGTTCCGAAAAGGAACGTCTCGGAGAGGAAGAAGAGCCAGATGCCGATCCGGTTAATGGCCAGCGAGTTGTGAGTCTGAGGATGGGCGTGAGTGGCCATTGTCTACTTTTCCTCGGTCCAGAGGCTCGTGAGGTGCATGAAATAGTCCAGGATCATCCACGTCTTGGCCAGAGCGATTATGGAGAGGGCCGCAAAAAGCCCGGTGTCCATTGCCACCGCCGCCAAGAACTCGATGGCGGTGAGAGCGACAAGCAGCGCGATGGCTATCGTCCCCTTTTTCATCCTCTTACTCTGTTCGTCACCGCTCAATGACATGTCTCCCTGTTCCACAATGATTTGTCGACATCGCTCTACCTGACCTCGCGAAATCTCAGTCCCCGTCGCCTTCTGCCCCCAGTGGCTGTGAGCCGATGTGCCTTGATTTAGGCTCGCCGTAGCCGTAAGGATCCCCTACAACGACCGGAGGTGATTTGAAATTCTCCAGTGGTGGTGGCGAGGTCGTTTCCCACTCGAGGGTCCGTGCGCCCCAAGGGTTAGCGGAGGCCACGGGGCCTCGTTTCCACGATGTGACCATGTTGTATACGAAGGGTATGAATGAGGCCGCGAGCAGGAACGCTGCCACGCTCACTATCACGTTACCCGTGACCATATCCGCGGGGTAGTCCGCGATTCGGCGGTTCATGCCCTGGATTCCGACCCAGAACATGGCGAGGAACGTGACGTTGTACATCACCATCATCCACACGAAGTGGATCCTGCCCAGCCGTTCGTTGTACATGCGTCCGGTCATCTTTGGGAACCAGTAGTAGATGGCGCCAAAGAGCGCAAAAATCTCACCTCCCACCATCGTGTAGTGGAAGTGGGCCACGACGAAATATGTGTCTTGCAGCTGGATGTCGGTGACGACGTCGGCCAAATAGATGCCGGTAAGGCCGCCTATCAGGAAGTTGAAGATTACCCCCAGGGCAAAAAGCATTGGCGTTTTTAGCAGCAATCTTCCTAGCCAGATGGTCCCTAGCGCCGAAAGGAATATGACACCCGTAGGGATGGAAATGAGCTCTGTGACGACCATGAAGGGAATGTGCAGGAAGTCGGCCATGCCGCTGGTAAACAGGTGGTGCGCCCATACGACCGCGCTCAGTCCCACGATGGACAGCAGCGCTCCCACTACCAGCTTGTACGCGAAAACGGGCTTTCGTGAGAAGTGGCTAAGAATCTCCAGCTCAATGCCGAAGGCCGGCAGGATCATGATGTAGACGGCCGGGTGCGAGTAGAACCAGAAGATGTGCTCGTAGAGTAGAGCGTTCCCGCCCTGGTCCGCCATAAAGAAGCCCGTGCCAACTACACGGTCAAGAATCACGGCCAACAGGCCGAAAAAGACGACCTGGGTGAAGGTCAGGCTTAGTAGAGCGGCGCTGAATATGGACCACACGAAGATCGGGAGGCGTCCCCAGGTCAGGCCCGGCGCCCTCATGGCGATGATCGTGGTGATGAAATTGAGCCCGCCGAGGATGGACGAAAGTCCAAAGGTGGCGAAGGCAAGGAGGAACAGCAGCTGCCCGTTGGCGTTGATGACGCTGAGTGGAGGGTAGGCCGTCCAGCCCGAGTCGAACCCGCCGAAGAGTGGGCTGAGAACCAGAAGGAGGGCGACCGGTGGGATGACCCAGAAACTGAGGGCGTTGATTCTCGGAAACGCTACGTCCTCTGCTCCGATCATGAGAGGGACGGTGAAGTTGCCCAATCCTCCGATGATGGACGCTACGGCCACCGCGACCATCATGATCCCGTGGAGGCTCATGATGGTGTTGTAGTTGCTGGCGCTCAAAAAGTTCTCGCCGGCGTCGAGTAGCTCAATTCGCAACAGGATTGACAGGATTCCGGCCAGCAGGAATACCACCATCAGCGTTGTAAGGTACTGGATGCCGATGACCTTATGGTCGAGGCTGAATCCAAAGTAGCGTCGCCAGCCAGGGTCGTCCTGGTCCTTTGGCTCCAGGTCGAGCCACTCCTTGGCCCAGGTGCCCCACACCCCGACCCCCAGCAGCCATCCTATGAGGGCGAACACGTAGCCGATGGCGACAGCCGGCTCCTCCAATTCACGACCCGTCACCTGCGTGACGGCCAAGGCGATGGCGATGCCGATGCCGAGCCCGATGGCGGCGAGTAGCAGCCCTCTGGCGATGTACCGTAACCCTGACAGGGCGCCCATCTATCCTCCTATTGAACCGGCGACTGTTGCGCTATCCACTCGTCAAATTCCTCTTTCTCGACCACACGAACGGGGATGGACATCTTGGCGTGCCCCAGGCCGCACAGCTCCGCACATTGGACCCTGAAGTTGATGTTGTCGTCGTAGTTGCCGAGCTTGTTGGGCGTTGCCACGATGGTGGTCTCGATGCCTGGTACGGCGTCGATCTTGATGCGAAATGCGGGGATCCAGAAGGAGTGGATCACGTCACGCGAGTTGATCTTGAACCGGGTGACGGCGTTGATCGGGAGGACCAGTTCTTTCCTGGCCTTGATCTTTTGTTCCGGATAGATGAGGCTCCAGGCGAATCGCGAGCTCTCGATCTGAACCACCAGATCGACGGGCTTGCCGTCGTGCGCACGAATCTCGTTGAGCCCGGTGATCCCGGGGTGGATGATCACTGCGATCGTCAGGGCCGTTGAGGCCGCGAGCCACGCGACGGCGATCTTATTATTGCCTCGAATCGGTGGACCGTCCTCCCCGCCATCAACGCTCCGGCGAAAGCGGAAGGCACTATAGAGCAGGAAGGCTACGACCATCGCGAATACCGGCACGGCCAACAGGGTCAGCAGTTTGAACGCGTCGTCGATGAGGGTCGCTTGTTCGGCAGCGGCAATGGGGAACGGGTCGTAAGTAAGTACTGCGATGAAGCCTGCAGCTGAAATCAGTATCCACAGCGCCACTGCGATCAGGGCGTGTCTATTCAAGCCTGCTCTCCTCGTGCTCGAAGGGATGTCCACAGGCTGCGGGTGGCGCACCCTTCCCTGTTCTTGTCTTGGCGGAAGGAAGAGGGAGCAAGACGCGTGTCACGACGCCTTTACGTGCCCTGCAAAGTGGCTACGTTCTGGCAACACGCCTCTCGGATCAGCCTATCCAAGGAGTCTACCCTGCAACAGGTGACGATTCTGTGAAGATTGAGTGGAAACGTGTGAAGATTCTGTGAAATTTACACCACGAGCAAATTCGAAGGGTCCTGCCCTCTGGAGGTGTTTCGAGGGCGCGACAATGTGTCGTGGCCGAGTGAAAAGGTGGGAGAAGCTGCGGTATGCCGGCGAGGTTCGGGGCCTTGCCCGAGCGCGGAATCTGGCTGAGTGCGCGGGCGCTTATTGCCCGCGCACTCAAATGGTTAGGAGCCCTGAGTGACCTCTATCGTGCCGTTCATGCTGGGGTGAATTCTACATGTGTAGGTGAACGAGCCAGAGGTGTCGAATATGAATTCGAAGATCCCGCCTATGCCCAAATTCCCACTGTCGAAGCCGTCCCCGTCCCGAGCGCCGTTTGTGCCCAGAGTAACCGTGTGGGTGGCCCCGTCGTCGTTGGTCCAGACAATGCTTGTTCCGACGGCTACGGTCAGGTTTGGAAGGGTGAACTGCTTAATGCTCGCCTCCAGACTAGCCGGAACACTCGGCTCGCCGCCGCAGGGGATATTGCCACAAGCGGTGTACGTGCCGGTGTTGCCAACCTGGTGTGCATTGATGGCGAATGCGCCAGTACAGGCTATCGAGGGGCGCCTCAATGGTGGTCACGGATGTGCCAGCGCCACCGACGAAATTGGTGAGCGCGTTCACGACGCCTGCGAGAGTGTCTCGGAGCAGCTCCAAGGTGCAGGTTGACCGCGTTCTGTGAACCGCGGCGCAGCCACTGCCGGTGCGGTCCTCGTTTCGCCATGGAGTCGTTAGTGTGAACCACCGGGTCGAGTTGCTTTTGGGCAGCGGATCGCCTCCGCTCGACCCAGTATGGCACCGTCGGCCCACTTGGTTTGCACGCCCCGATGCGGTGACGAGCACTCTCTAGCTCGATTGCGATTGTGCCGCGTATCACAATCTTCACGGTTCTTTCACGCCGAGTGCTGGTGTCTTGACATCCTGGTCACTCGACGTTGGGTATCGTCAATATATTACCCGACTAGGTCGCGGGCAGTCGTCCAGGGTGACGGGGACCCGCGACCGACTGCGTATCTGCTTGAGCGAACCAACAGGAGGTTTTCACGTATGAGTCAGCAGAACGGCAACGGTCGGTTCCAGGTCTCGCGCCGCGATTTCCTGAGGATCGGCGGGGCGACGGTTGCTGCGACGGCGGCGACCGTCGCCTTAAAACGGCTGGCCTTTCTGCAGTCCATGGACAGCATCGACAACCCGCTCGCGTTCTATCCCAATCGGGACTGGGAGGACATATACAGGGACCAG
>JASLXL010000094.1 GCA_030740335.1 SAR202 cluster bacterium
GGCGCGTTTTACGAGGTCGTCGAACACCGACGGCTCCGACGCCTCGATGCTCTTGACGATGATATCGCGGTCGGTCCCCTGGCCCATTACTTCCAGTCTGTCCAGGATTGGGCGATGGTTTCGGCGGTGTCTTTGGGCGTGTGGCTCGACTACATGCCCTCCGCCAAGGGTTGAATTATTGGACCGGATTACGAAGAAATCGCCCTTAACGATAGCCCCGGGACGGCCCAGTTTGAGCTGGGCCCAGGTGGAGTCCCCGGGGTAGGCCAGGTCCTTTTCCAGGAGCCTGACCCTGGCAACAATCTCACTGCTGCCGACGTGCACAGTCACGAACATATTGTGACGAACGGGTCGTGGGGCGTCGGCTAGGACTTTGAGCCGGACATCTATGGCGGTGGAGGACTCGAGCCAGCCCGAAGTGGTGAGCACTTCACCCCGGGCGACGTCCTCGTGGCTTACGCCGGCCAGATTAGCCGCGACGCGAGTCCCAGGGGACACGCGGTCCATCTTGTTTTTGTGGGACTGGAGTCCGCGAATCCGGCTCTTCCTGCCAGTGGGTTCAAGAACCACCTCCTGCCCGACCTTAAGCACCCCATCCATCAGTGTGCCGGTTACGACGGTGCCGAATCCGGAGATGGTGAACGCCCGGTCGATGGGCAGGCGGGGCCTACCAAGGTCTTTCCTAGACTCTACTTCGTCGAGCCTCTGCTGGATAGCAGTGATCAGTTCAGGCAGCCCATCACCGGTGGCGCCCGATACTGGCATTACCAGGGATCCCTCGAGGGTTGTGCCTTCCAGTAGATCCTCGATTTCGACGGAGACCAGGTCAAGCCAATCGTCTTCGACCAGGTCTCTCTTAGTAACGGCTACGAGACCTCGTTTGACCTGGAGCAGGTCCAGGATGGCGAGGTGCTCTCTCGTCTGGGGCATTACGGATTCGTCGGCTGCGACTACCAGGAGCGCCATATCGATGCCACCGACGCCGGCCAGCATGTTGTTTACGAAGCGCTCATGGCCGGGGACGTCGACGATGCTGATCTCGTTGCCGTCGCGGAGCGGCAGCCAGGCAAAGCCCAGGTCAATGGTCATGCCCCGCTCTTTCTCTTCGAGAAGCCGATCCGGGTCGATGCCTGTCAGCTTCTCAACGAGCGTGGATTTGCCGTGGTCAACGTGTCCGGCAGTACCTATTACATACATGGCAGGCCTTGGTTCGGGGTGGTGATTACAGTAACACAGCGGGCGCTGTGCGCGCTTAGGGGGTCGGAGGGAGTGCATGCCAAAGGATAGCCTTTGGGGCTGGAGTTGGGTCGGACCAGAACCGGCCACGACTCACTTTGCATGCGCCGTTCTATTGGGGATCAAAGAAGCGGCTGAATACCTCGTTGCCGAGGAGGCGGCCTCGGTCGGTCAGCTTGATGGCTCCAGCTTTGGTTTCGATCAGCCCTAGTTCGTGTAGCTCGGACAGGACGTCTGTGTAAACGTCGGACACAGTGCATCCAAATCGGGAGGCGAAGTCCGCCTCGACAATGCCAGTGTCGAGACGCAGCCCCATCATCATGGTCTCGGCCATCTCCATGAACTGATCTATCGCCTCTACAGACTCCACGGCAGGCATCTCCTCTAGCGTTCGAGTGTCTATGGCGATTCCGGTTCGTGGGGGGGCGCCGTCGGACATGCGACGAATGTATTCCCTTGGTGAGCGCAGGTTGTGGAATCTGTGTTGAGCCAGATATGAGTGGGCACCCGGCCCGACCCCCAGGAAATCTCCGTTTCGCCAGTAGGTCAGGTTGTGTTTGCTCTCGCGGTCCGGTAGCGCCCAGTTCGATATTTCGTAGTGGCGGTATCCGGCCCTCTGCATGGCGTATTCGGCGGCCAGATACATGTCTGCGGCCAGATCTGGGTCGGGGTCTGGTATGACGCCGGTGTTGATTGATTTTTCCATGGGTGTGCCACCCTCAAGGGTCAGGCAGTACATGGACAAATGGGCAGGGTGCAGCTCAGCGATCGTGTCCACGGTATCTCGCCATTGATCGAGGCTCTGGTCGGGAAGGCCGTACATCAGATCGAGGCTAACGTTGTCGAAGCCGGCCTCGGTCGCAGCTTTGTACGCATCTATCGCTTCCCGCGCCGAGTGCCGTCGCCCCAGGACTTTCAAGAGGCCGTCGTCTAGGCTCTGCACGCCTATACTGAGGCGGTTTACGCCGGCCGAGTAGATGGAGTTCAGCTTGGACGACGAGAGGTCGTCGGGGTTTGCCTCGACGGTGATCTCTACGTTGGATGTGATCGTGAAGGAACTGTCGATGACCTGCATCAAAGTGGCCAAGTCACCTTCCGGCAGGTAGGATGGGGTGCCGCCACCGAAGAACACTGAGGCCAGATGAGGCCTGCCCAGGACTGCGCCCCACCCTATGATCTCCGTGCGAAGGGCGGCGACATAGCTGGGCATTAGCGGCTCGATGGCGGCGTAGGTGTTGAAGTCGCAGTACGGGCATTTAGTCTGACAAAAGGGAATGTGGACGTAGAGGCCCAGGAGAGTCCGCCCCGAACCTTGTGTGGTTATTGTCGCTGGCTCCGAGTCAGGATTCATTGTCACGGTGTGCGTTTTCGCTCATGGTGAGCTTGTCGAACCACCATTCTCGATAACCCCCACCCCAAACGAAGATAGATAAGAAAAAGTATTTTGATTTCTTCTGAGGAACACCCTCAGGCTCCCGGCAATCTGCTCTCCCTGCTCAACATTCAGTGGATGGAGGTTGCTGGTATCTGAGGGACACCATACGACGCGCAGGCGACTAGTTGCGCCACTCTATACACCCACGCTCGACCCGATAAGAGGGGCCTTGACCCATACCCCTAACCCTGCCTTGAACATGGGTCGGGATCAGAACCCAGCCCCTAGCCCTCAGAACCGGGGTGTTTCTGGGGCTGGGGGAAGCTACACGTTGAATAGAATGTTGACCATATCACCGTCCTTGATGACGTAGGTCTTACCTTCGTTGCGATACAGGCCTCGGCGGCGTGCCTCCGCGTATGTGAGACAGTCTAGAAATTCGTCGTAGGCTACGACCTCCGCTCGAATGAAGCCTCGCTCCAAGTCCGTGTGAATCTTGCCCGCGGCCTGGGAGGCCTCCGTGCCCCTGTCGGCCGCCCATGCTCGCGCCTCAACTTCCGCGGCCGTGTAGAACGTTATGGTATCGGAAGCTACATAGGACAATACAATCATTCGGTCCAACCCGGACCCTTCGACTTCCATCTCCTCTCGCATCTCGGCTTCGTCTTCCGGAGGCATGCTGGCCAGTTCCATTTCCAGAGAGCCGCATATTGCAGCTATGCCATCTTGAGTCCCATCCAGAGCAACTGAGAGGCTTTCCTCGGTGGTCGCGGCTTCCGACAGTACGTCCTCGCCGAGATTGGCGACGACAATTACTGGTTTGTCGGTGAGCAGGTTGAACCCGCGGAGTGCGCGAGACTCGTCCACGGTGAATTCCTGTTTTCGGATTGGGACGCCATCCTCAAGACCTGCCTTAAGCCGTTCCAATAGTGCCCACTCTTTGGCCTGCCCTTCACGCTCCTGAGCCCTAGCTCCCTTTGCACTTTCGGCGAGTCGGGACAGGCGGCGGTCCAGCAGTTCGATGTCGGCGAAGGCGATCTCCAAGAGCATTAGCTCTGCATCTCGAACGGGGTCGATCCCATCTTCGCCGCCGGTGACTGCGGGATTTTCGAAGGCTCGGACAACCACCATGAGCACGTCAACGAGCTGTAGGTGACCGAGGTATTCGCCGGAGATGCCGCGTGTCTTGCCGAAACCCTCCGGGGGAGGCGGCACGTCCACATATTTGATCTCTGCGGCGACTCTTTTTTTCGAACTGAATATGCTGACCAGCTTATCTAGCCGCGGATCTGGGACCTTGGCGACTCCGATGTTGGGCTTACCCCGGCCGGAGTGGTCGGCAACCGCCACCGAGCCGCGCGTGACCGCATTGAACATGGTGGTCTTGCCGCTGCTAGGCAAACCCACGATACCGATATCCATCTTGCGACGACCTCCGACTGAGTGATTTTTTAAAATTGAATAGCGATCGGTCGGGGATAGGTTCCTTCGAGTCGGAACGCGACTATCCCCGTTTTTCACGCTCGTCGTCTTCGAGATAGCGGAACGAACCGTCTACAACGCTAGACTTCGATGAGTCATCGTCGTCCGCGGGTGATGTCCCACGAATGTGCTCCGATAAGACCTTCCCAGGCGCGAGCGCTAGAAACAGCCCGATAGAAAACACGATGGCCAACAGGTCGTCGATCCGACCCAATGCTGGTACCATGTCGGGCAGCACGTCAATGGGCAAAATCACATATCCGATTCCCGCGGGAATGATGAACTTGGTCCACAAGGGTACACGCCGATCCATCATGAGTCTGAAGACGAGTCGAGGTATGCCAGTCATGCTAAGTAGCTGGTACAACCCTCGCAGCATCCTCCACCTCCTACCGACTCCGCGTACCATTATATCCCGCGCCCCAGACCAAGGAAAGCTGGCCCATTGATCTACCTCCTATACGGCGATGATGACTTCACCATTGAGGAGGCGCTCGTTTCACTCAGGAGCAAGGTAGGTCTTCCTGATGTCCGTGATGTGAACACTGCGGCGTTCGATGCGTCGGTCAGCCTGGCGGAGATGATGGCCACATGTGACACGGTGCCGTTTCTCGCGGACAAGCGGCTCGTGATAGTACGGGGTCTGCTGACACGGTTTGAGAGAGACCGGCCTTCACGTTCGCGGTCCAAGTCTGATAGCGCCACAGTGGGCCTCGGGGAGTGGGAAGGGCTTTCGGAGTATCTGGAGCGCGTCCCCGAGACCACAGACCTGGTCTTCGTGGACGGCGCTCTGGCAGCGTCGAATCCGCTGCTCAAGGCGGTCCAGCCTCACGTCAACTCGCGGTTGTTTTCGCGCCCAAATCCGACGGACCTATGGCAGTGGATTCGGACACGGGTCGCCTCATTGGGCGCAGACATCGAACCAAATGCTGTCGACGAGTTGGCGGAGACCATAGGCAGCGACCTGAGGGTGCTTGCAGGGGAACTGGAGAAACTAGCCCTGTACAGAACCGGCACGCCGATCCGCCACGAGGATGTCCTTGAGATGGTATCGTACACTAGGGACGCCAACATCTTCGCGACAGTCGATGCCATCCTGGAGGGACGTTTCACGGCGGCGGCTAGGATGGTTCACCTGATTTTAGGTTCAGGCGGGTCGCCAGGATACCTGCGTGCGATGTTGTCGAGGCAGGTAAGGCTCCTTATTTTGGCCAAGGACCTGGGTGCACGGCGGGTCCCCGCCCCTGAGTGCGGCAAGCGTCTTGGCCTCTCTGGGTATCCCTTGCGAAAGACGATGGAACAGGAGCGAAAATTCAGGCCGGAACAGCTCGTGATGGTGCACCGCCGGCTGATGGAGGCCGACCTGAGGATTAAGTCATCGTCGCTGGAGGAGAGTGTCGCAATGGATCTGCTGGTGGCAGAAGTAGCGGCAATACAGCACGGCGAATCTTGAGCATCCCTGGGGGAGTCTATTGACGGCACAAGCCTGGTGGGACGAGGAATGGGACGTGGTGGTGGCTGGCGGCGGGGGGGCCGGTCTGATGGCGGCCTACGCCGCTGCTGAGCGGGGTGCAGAGGTCCTGTTGATCGAGAAAATGGCGGGCCTGGGTGGGGCAACCGCGATGGCTGTCGGCACAATATCCGCAGCGGGCACGCAGATCCAGAAGACCGCGGGTGTTCAGGACGACGTGGAGACCCACTTCAGGGACTACTTGGAGTTCCGGACACTCGGCACGAGTCCAGAGGACTACGACCTTGAGTTGACTCGCCTGCTCGTGGAACGCTCCCCTACGACCTTGCAACGACTCATCGATATGGGTATTTCGTATACGGGGCCGCATCCCGAACCCCCGCACACTGTGCGGCGAATGCACAACGCCTTGCCCGACTCCGGGGTCTACATCGAGACGCTAGAACGACAGGCCCTGGGTGCAGGCGTGACGATTCGCATGGAAACGACGATTCAGGAGATGGCGCGAGACGAGGACGGCAACGTCTCGCGCCTCGTGACTCGCCATGTGCGACGTCACGAGTTTAAGGTGATCAGGGCGCGCCGCGGCGTCGTGCTGGCCACGGGGTACTTCAGCGCCAACAAGGATCTGGCGCAGGCCCATGGACGTCCAGCCGAGTTGTCCGAGATTGAGCCCAGCCTTGAGTCCGCCACCGGAGACGGGATTGTACTGGCGACGGCCCTTGGGGCGGCTACTGCCGGGATGGATGTCGGGGACAAACCGGCGTTCCGTGCCGCTATGCCCCCATATGTGCGCCCAGAGCCAGTCCTGTTTACCGAGGGCGCGGTCCTCGTCAACGCTGATGGCCGTCGTTTCACCAACGAGTTGGAAGCGCCCGAGGTGGCTACGAGCCGTCAGCCACGTGGAACCGCGTTCTTGGTCTTCGACGCTCGCCTCGCGGCACGAATAGCCACCGCGGCCGATGACTCGCCGGGGACCAGGGACGGGTGGCTGCGCAACGGCAAGCTATTCCTGTCCACTTTTCCAGGGGTCGCCTACGCATATCTTGACGACTTTCGCGAGAGGACCGACTACTTCTACGAATCTGACACCCTGGCGGGGCTGGCCGACCAACTGCGTGTCCCAGTGGGCGAGTTCAAGGAGAACATGGGTGTCACCGCCGAGGCAGCCGCCGGCAAACGACCAGATCCATTTGGCAAGGTGCCCACCGGCCCGGGGGTTGCAGTGCCACCGTTCTACGCCGTCGGTCCCTTGCGGCCGAATATCGGATCCAGCGGGGGGCTCAAGATCGACCGCGAGATGCGGGTGATCGCTGTCGACGGCGGAGCGATACCGCACCTATATGCAGCTGGAATCACGGCCGCGTCCAATACCCTCATTGCTGGTCACGGCCATGCATTGTCCTGGGCGTTCACGAGCGGCCACATAGCCGGCGAGAATGCGGCATCCAAGGATCCCGTATCGTAATTGGGGCCTTGTACCAGACACGTCGCTTTGGTTCTCTGTCCTTCGACAAGCTCAGGACGAACGGTGAGCCAGAGCCACGTTCGTGGCGGGCTCATCAAGCAGACGGCCCCGCGGATCACGCCCCTGCGGTAACCCCGTAACTAGCGTGGAGAGTCTGGGGCTACTACGCCCCTTTTAAGACTGGACGGAGTGCGGCTATGTGGTCCGGTGTGGTCGCGCAGCACCCCCCGATAATCTGAGCCCCCATGTCGAGCCAGTCCTGACCGAAGTCCGCGTAGTGGGCTGGCGTGTTTTCCCCGATATCGAAGGCGCGCAGCTCTCTCGCTGGATCGTCGCCGGTCACATCTTCCGATCCTACATAGCCGATATTAGCGTACCCGCCAATGGGACCGTCAAAGGCTTTGCGCAAGCGAGGAAGGGTTTGCGATATCTGTTCCGGGCTGCTGCACATGAGCAGTATGGCATCCACTCGAACGTCCTCGTCGGTGATCGCCTCGACTACCTGGTCCATCGACCCGCCGTCCGCTCTGAGCCTGCCATCCTCCGTGAAGTGGCAGAGGCCGATCAGCAGCGGCAGCCCAGTTGGGGCTGCTGATCGAACGGCCTGGCGCACCTTATCGATGGTGCCGAGATACTCCGCGAGCATACCGTCGACACCAGCATTGGCCAGCAGTTCGGAGTGGGCTCGCAGGTCATCGTAGGAGTCTACGGGACCGGGTGACGGGGCTATGCCGCCGACTACGTGCGCCTGTTGGTTTGTCGTGTCGCGGGCGTTGCTGGCTAGCTGGACAGCACGCTGGTTGTACTTTTCCCACCGGTCCTGTAGTCCTGCCACCGACATGCGGCTGCGATTGCCGTAGAAGGTGTTCGTGGTGACGATATCGGCTCCCTGCGCAAGATAGTCCCTGTGGACATCACGTACGACATCGGGTGCTGTCATATTGGCGACGCTGGACCAGGGGCCGATGTTGCCCTTGGCGTCGTAGCCTCTGGATACACTTACTCCTCGCCGTTGAATCTCTGACCCTGTGCCACCATCCATCAGTATTTTTTCACCGGTCGCTAGACGATTCGCGAGCGTTTCTCTCATCACTTCAGGCTCCCATTGCGACTAAGACACTCATTGCGTTTTCTCGGTGGCTCTCGCTAGTCGGTACTTGTTCAACCGCTCCCCAGCGCCTTGTGGGCCAGTGTTCGCGAACGATCTACCTTGCTCAGGTGGAACTGGATCCCCTGTGCAAATTCGCCCATGGTCTCTGCGAGGGTCGCCGTGCTGGTGTCGAGGACGAGCTTGCGGCTGAACAGGGAGGCCTTGAACTCCTCTTCGAACCGGCCCTGTATGAACTCGATGTCTGTCTCGTGAAGCACACCCGCTGGATGTGGCGACTCTTGCATGGGTTTTCGGATCACATCTGCGTCGATCCTGAGGAGCAGCAGGACCGTATCCGGGGTCTACGCCAGAAATCCGTGCTCGACATGCCTGCCGTACTCAAAGTAGTGGGCCCCGTACATGCCATCGTCGAAGTGGTAACCGACCAGGACCATGTTGGCGTCGGTATGCCCCCGGGGAATGTGGTAGCAGAGGCTGTGGTGCTGCGTCATCTCTTTGAGCTTTGGACTGAGAGCGAGCACCTCGGGCCTGCTCTTCCTCGTTCAGGAAGTGTGAGGTGTCGAAGGGCAGATGACCCGAGGTGTGAAGTATCTTCAAATGGTCGTGGATGATCCGGAAATCGGTACCGGCCTGTTCCCGCAAAAAGTCGTTGATGGCGACCGCCAGGGTTGTCGTCCCGGAGTACTCGCATCCGATGATAATTAGCTTCAAATCCGGAGCTCCTTGAAATCTTGTGGCACCACGACAAAACGTGGGCGATGTTAGTATTACGGTCGCCGCGGAGTCAATATCGGCGCAGATTGAGTTGTTCCAAATCAACACAAGGGGAATGCAATGTCGTCAAAGCTGTATGTGGAGACCTTCGACGATGGACCCGGAGGATGGGAAGAGCATCAGAAGTCGCTGGATATTCGTGACAGCTCCGCCATCACACGAAACCCATGGTGGGTCGACGGCAACCACGCGCCTCCCGGAGGTGGCTACCTGCATCTTCTCTACATCCTCTACACGTCGAGAGCAGGCGCCGAGCGGCGCGAGGCCACGGCCGGAAAGAGCCGATTCATTGCTGGTAACTATCCGACAGACTGGACCAACGCCAGGGTCACCGTGCGGATAAAGGGTGAGCTGGACAGGAAGGGTACGCAGCTTGTATTGCTGGCTCAAGCTAAGGTCGGAACCCACCATCAAAATCATGTACTGACGGCGCAGCCGATCGATGTGACGCCGGAGTGGTCCGATCAGACGATCACGCTGACGCCCGATCAGGCCCAGTGGCTGAGCCTGGGCACCAGGCATGACCGCAGGGACTACTATGGGCACGGCGACATTGCGGACGTGCTACGTGACCTGAACGCTGACATCATTTTTGTGCTGCATCCTGTGGATGTCGTGCCATTACAGACCATTGAAGGCGACATTCATGTGCCATTTGCGGGCCGCGACTATGACGTGGACCCGGCGGCTCTGCCGAAAGGCTATGTGATGCTGGACGAGATCAGGATCGAGTTTCCCTAAGCCGGCAAAGGCAAGTCGACATGTCGGCTACTGGGTGTCCCGCCCGATCATTTGGATAGGAAGATTGCTACGTTCAGGAGTCTGAGGGGCTCGTCTCCAACGACCTTGTAGGAGTGCACCGCGTTTCTGGGGACGAAGACGACGTGACCCTCACCCGCAATGCGCTCTTCGTCACCTACCTTCATAAGGCCAGTGCCGCGCAGAATGTAGTACCACTGCTCCGCGTCGGCGTGTGTGTGGTCTGTAATCCAGCCCCCCGGTGCGTACTCGTAGGCCCCGATGTAGGAGCTTTCGCTGCTGGCGGTTGCCGTTTCGCTCTCACTCCCCTTCAGGCTGACGTAGTCGGCCACCTTGACCAGGTGCTGTTCGATCTCTCCTGTATCCACGTAGGCATCTTCGTAGTCATCGGTTTTCCAGCGAATCGCGTTGATGTCGATTATGTTGGTCACGTCGTTCTCCTAGTGGCCATCAGGCCGTACCTTCGAATGCGTCTTCGGAGGGCCACAATAGCACATCGGGAAAGAACTGTCGCCGCCATAGCGACGCGAGTTCTCGGTGATAGTCTGAAGTTGACAGCATACGAGGGCGCTACTACTATCACCGCCGTCGGGCACCGTGCATTTTGCGGTGTCCAGAGCAACGTCGGGGGGCTAGTGGATAGCATCAAGATTGTGATCAAGGATCGATGGGAGCGACAGAACGGCTACCGCCAGATTCTGGTAATCGCGATTCCGCTGATCCTGAGCACCGGGTCTTGGTCCGTGAAACTATTCGTGGACCGGGTGCTCCTGTCCTGGTATTCATCAGATGCCCTGGCAGCGGCCTTACCTGCCGGAATGCTCAATTTTGCGCTCATGAGTCTGTTCATCGGTACCGCCGGCTACACAAGCACTTTCGTAGCCCAATACTACGGCGCAGAGCGATTTCAGCGGATCGGTCCGACGGTCTGGCAGGGTTTCTACGTAGCGATCTTCGGTGGGGCGGTCCTCATCGCCTTGATCCCCTTCGCTGGTAAGTTCTTCGCCTTCGCCGGCCACGACCCGGCGGTGGCCGAGCTTGAGGTCACATACTTCCGCATCCTTTGCCTCGGCGCTATGCCGGCGATCGCATCTGCGGCCATGGCTGGCTTCTTCTCGGGGCGGGGCCAGACATGGCCTGTCTTGTGGGTGAACGTGATATCAGCCGGAGTGAACATCGCGCTGGACTACGTATTGATATTCGGCTACTGGGGCTTCCCGGAGCTTGGCATGACGGGGGCGGCCATAGCGACCATTGTGTCATCGTACGTTCAACTGCTCATCTACATCGCCCTGCTGCAACAACCCACACACAAGGTACGCTACAACGCCCTGAAGGGATGGCGATTCGACCGCATTCTGTTTACGCGTCTGATGCGCTTCGGCTTCCCGAACGGCCTCCAGTTTTTCATAGAGATGATCGGATTCGCAGCCTTCGTGCTTTTCATGGGCCGTCTGGGGACGATCTCCCTTGCGGGCAGCAACCTCGCATTCAACATCAATATGCTCGCATTCATGCCCATGATCGGAGTTGGGATAGGGGTGTCCGTGGTTGTCGGTCAGTCACTGGGTAGTAACAGGCCAGACCTGGCAGGGAGGGGTGTTGCTACGGGGTTCCACATCGCTTTTCTATACATAGCAACAGTGGCGGCTTTGTATGCATTCGTGCCCAACGTCTTCCTGGCCCCATACGCCGCGAGGATCGATACGGAGAGCTTTGCGCCGATACGCTCCATCGCCGTCGTTGCGCTACGTTTCGTCGCTGTCTACTCGCTATTCGACACCCTTAGCATCGTCTATTCCTCAGCGCTCAAGGGGGCAGGCGACACACGGTTTGTCATGCTCATGCTACTCGTATTGTCATTGCTTGGACTGGTGCTCCCGAGCTACATCGCTTTGGTCATTCTAAACGCCGGCGTCTACGTTGGCTGGAGTATTCTTACCGCGTATGTAGTCGTCACGGGTTTCGCGTTCTTGATCCGATATCGCGGAGCCAAGTGGAAGTCGATGCGAGTAATCGAAGAGGCGGCGCGTTCGCCATCAACGAGCACGACTTAGGCTATTTCAAGAATCCATGCCAGAGAAGTGTCCGGGATGAGTAGTAGCAAGCTGAGAAGACTACTAACTACTAGCGTGTGTTTCATGAGGGCTACTTCCCTTAGGAGCCGACTAATCGGTGGTGGCGGACTGCTTCTGTTTCCTCAGCTTCACTTAGCGCAGAATCGGGTAATATGATTTTAGGCATACGGAACGGCTTTTCTTGGACGAACGGTTCGGCGTATTGCGTTCCTGAAAACCAGCCAGCGTTGCCTAAAGTGACTTCCATCCTTTTTTTGGCAAATTCTGGAGTGTGCCCTTGGGAGATATAAGTTGCCTCAGCTTGAACCCGCTTCTCAAAGTAGTCGGTAACATCAACTACAAAATCCCACTCGTCTCGCTCAAAGTACACTCCTGGAAAGAAGGTGGCCGGGATCTTGTGGATAGGGAGTGAATCTTCGTAGCGTGGTATCCCTGCCAAAAACCCTGCTTCAATTGAGGCGAAACCTGTCTCGCTGTGGTCGTCTCGGGCACCAAGTTTATGTCCTCTGCGGCCCGTCAAATAAGGGCTCTGAGTAATCATAATGTGGGGACGAACTTCGAGGATGATTTCCCTGAGCGCGTCGACAGCCCCCGGGTTCTTTTCCAATGTAAACAACTTGTCTGCATAGGGCAGTATACGAACGTCTGTAATGCCGAATATATTGCAAGCAGTTGCCAGTTCGTCTGCCTTTTGTTTTGTATAATCTCTATTGATCTTCTCGATTAGTTTCTGGTCTCTGTTTTGACGGGGTTTTGCCATTTCTTCAGAGAGCTTTTGATTATGGGTTGAAGCACCGCCAGTCATCGAAACGACTGTAACTGTATCGCCGTCAGCGACGTGTATACCTAGGGTTCCTGCGTAATGAGTAAAATCATGTGGATGAGCATTGATACCGAGTATTCTTAGACCCGCCATTATTAATCCTCCTAGGTAGTATGATATTTATACCTTGAATAACGACCCATATTACCGACTGACATCGTTTGGAAGATTCATCTATCCCTCCCCCGCTGTACTTAATCCCCCATGGGACTCCTAGCCGTTAGGGTGCTACACCGCCTAACCCTGCATCTGGGGGCAGTATAGCCTAGGGAATATAGACGAGTTCTTTGGCTTTCTAATAGTCCTACTCTACTAGACCCACGTAAATTCCTATATGGTCGGGCGGTAGATTACCCGACCGGAAGGCTGATCAATAGTACCTGTCACGCTTGTCAAGACAGTCTAACAACTCTCCAAGACGGGTTCCCAATACGTCCGCAGGCACTAAATTG
>JASLXL010000095.1 GCA_030740335.1 SAR202 cluster bacterium
GGCGGGCAGGCCCGTCAGGCTGCGCCTCAGCTTCAACGACGCCGACATCTACGCCTTCCGGTTCCGTTAGCAGTCAGCCGCGGTCGCCCTTGCAGAGCTTGCCGTCTGGTTACTGGCCGCCGCCGAAGCCGCCACCACCGCAAATACTGAGACTTACGGTGTAGCTGGGAACGCCGCGGCCACTAATACACTCCTTTTTGTCCTGAGTGTCTGGCAGGGTCACCTGTATATATATAGAGCTAAGACATGCCCCCTGTACCCCCTTTTGTACCCCCTTGATGGAAGTTAACCGTAGAGGTTCGCCGCCGTCCGCTGGGGTGCATAATCGCAGGGATCATAGCTAAATAGGCACGAGACATGGATGCACACGGACGGCTAGAAACGCTTACGAACTACGGGCATCGTTCTTCGGAACCGAGGGTCGTGGGTTCGAATCCCTCCGGGCGCGCCACCACTCCACCGCATAACGAAGGGGCTCCGGCCTAATCGCCGTGAGTCCCTTGGTCTCTCTTAGCGGCATTGTGATGGCCATTAGTCCTTCAAAGGGGCTATTCGCAAGTACGATCTAGAGTGGCTCGTCAACGAGCCCCCTATTGACAGCCGAGACGAGGCCCTAATAGACTCCGGCTACCCTGGGGGGAAGTGGTCGCCGATGAACCCGAAAGAAGGGCTCAGATTACGCTCGCCGACGATTGAGCTGTGGCCGCAAGGCCACCCGTCGGAGACGGACGGGCTGACTCCCGAAGGGCGCTGGGGCTTCCTCAACGAGCAGGTCGTCTGGGTCAGTCACAACTCCCTGGACGATAGCCGGTCGGCCATTCGCATCCCCGAAGGTCTCGGCTGGCATGGCAGGCGCAGGATCGCGCCCTCGGAGCTGGCCGCGGGCAACCACCACTACCAGGAGGGACAGCAGTGGTCCTTGTCCGAGGACGGCCTCCAATACAGGGACTGCCCCATCTCCAACGCATTCGGCCCGTCGCCGGGGCTGGTGTCCGCTCGAGTAGAGCTGGTAGACGAGGAGATAGTACGGATCGGAATCGCCGTGGAGAACGACAGCGGTCGGCCGCTGGAGAACGTGACCGTGCACGTCTGCTTCAATCACCGGCGATCACCAATGCTCGGTCGGCGGCTATTCGTGCAGACCGCCTCTGGGTGGACCGATTTCAGGCAGTACCATCAGTACTTCGTGACCAACTCCGACAGCATACGCTATGACCTGCGAGGCGAGAGGAACCCTGGCGCGCTCCCCAGGGTCACACAGCCGCTGCTGTTCTCCGAGACGGTGCACGAAAAGGCCGACTTCGTCAGCGTGATCGGGTCACGAGACGCCACCGCCATCGCCTCCAACATCACATGGCCGTGCACCGACGCGACGCTGGACTTCGGCGATTTGCTGCCAAGAGCGCGGACCGAGAGGGACCTGTACATCGGGCTCGGGCCGGGAAGCCGGGATGCCTGGCTCGACCGCATGGCGCGTCTGCTGTAGCGCAGCGCGACACCTCCATGTGCCACGTTATCAGAGCCTGCATTCTTGAGTGGCCAGAGGGGAAGAGCATTTTCCGTTCTAGTAGGCAATGTCACTCGTACTCTCGATCCCGAACAGACCGTCAACTATATCGAAGTTAACGATCTCTAGCCTCTATATCCGCACTCACTCGAGATTTTGCATCAGAGCATCCGTATAGAGCCTAACGGCTAGGAGTCTCATGGAGGCTTAGGTACAACGGGGAGGGGCATAGAGATTAATCTCAAGCTCACAATATTACTTCTTCTTCCCGCAGCATTTATGTTGCTGCTGCTGGCTTGCGGCGATACTCAGCCATCTACTCCTACCTGTAACACCTAAGTCCCACCCGGTTGAACCCCTAGACTATACTGCCCCCAGAGTCAGGGTTATGCGGGGTGGTGGGATTCGGCATCACCAGGAGCCCGAGAGCAGGTATAGAGGAGCCGACATATGACCCTACGGGAATCACTGCCCGAAGCGGCCGGCATGACCGTAAGCAAACTCGAAGCGGCCACCTCCTACATACGGGAAGTCGTCGACCTCGGCGCGTTGCCCTTATGCGAGATCTTGGTCGCGCGAGGATCCAAGATCGTCCTTCATGACCGCCATATGAACCCGAGGGTCGCAGAAAAGGGATTCGAGCTGACCGACGACAGCATATTCGAGGTCGCGTCGGTCACCAAACCCTTGTGCGGGCTGGTGGTGATGCGACAAGTCGAGATGGGGCATCTATCGCTGGAAATTCCGGTGGCCGAGTACATCCCTGAATTTGGCAAAGCGGGCAAGGACCAGGTTACGACGCGACACTTGCTGTCCCATTCAGCAGGTATGGGCGATCTGATCGACGGGCCACCGCCGACATCGACAGAGGAGCTCTTGGAGCGAATATATGACCAGCCTTTGGTGTTCGAGCCCGGGACACGATCGAGCTATAGCACGCTCGGGTTTGAGGTGGTTGCTGAGCTGGTGCGGCGGGTCGGCGGCAAGGAACTGGCCAAGTTTGGCGACGAGCTGTTTGGCTCGTTGGATATGCGGCAGACTCATTTTCGCGCCAGGGGCGAGTCTCGTTCGCCAGGTGCCTGGCGGAGGCACGCGCTGCCTCTCTTCGACCGAGATCTACGCGCCCATGAGGATCCGTTCGACGGGCAAATGGAAACCCACCCTCATTTCAAGTACATCACGGGAGGAGGTCGCGGCTGTTCGAGCACCATGGATTTAGCCGTGTTTGCGCAGATGATGCTGAACAAGGGCAGGTATGGGAGAGTCAGCATGCTATCGCCCGCTTCGGCGGAGCGGATGGTAGAACGGCAGTTCGTCTGGGCGGAAACGCCTGACCGGATGACCCGGCCGGACCGCTACATGTTCGTAAGCAAGGCGCTGGGATGGATGGTCCGAGGCGAAGCGCTCTACTTCGGCAGCGATCTGATGAGTCCGAGGGCGTTTTTTCACGGCGGGGCCTACGGCTCGCGGGTACTGGTGGATCCGGAATATGATCTTGTGCTCGTGTTCATGACGAGTACGTGGCAAAATCCTGTGACGGGTGAGGAGAAGATCGAGGTCCCGAAACATGCGAACAGCTTCATCAAGATTCAGCAAGTGTTCGCCAACATGGTATATGGAGCCCTTTGCTGATGCAGCAGAATACGCCTGTCGACTGAAGGAGAGTTCGTCAAAGTCGACGAAGCGATGGGGTAGCAGCGCGCCGCTCTGGAGAGCCGCCGCGACGAAGTCCAAACATGACTCACAGACCAAGACAATAGGATTAGCGCTGCCGAGCAACTGCCTAACTCGATCCGGTCGTTCAAGGAGGATTTCGTCCCCGTTGCCACCAAATCCTCTGCGCCGCATAACACAGGCGTTCCCGCGATTGCACTACTGCCTCCGTCTAAGCCATAGGCGGTTTTGGTATTGCCTACCCCGAGACTACCTCACAACAGCCGGATAAGCCCTAACAGCATCCTCGCTATTGACCCGCTAGCCCTCTCCCTAACTACTAACATCCCACAGGAATAAAAGAATGCCCCCTGAGGCCCTTCACAGTACCGCAGCAAGCCAGGACAGGTTCCTGGGACACTATGACCCGGCTATGCAACGTCTCTCGTGCCTCAGAGGCTACGGGCATACACAGGGCCACGCACTATGCCTGGCTTAAGGATGATGTGGCTGGCTATCGGGCCAGGTTTGAGGACAC
>JASLXL010000096.1 GCA_030740335.1 SAR202 cluster bacterium
ACACGATCCGTTTTCACCGCCAGAAAGTTAAGGAGATCCTGGGAGGACGGATCAACACGACCAGGTTGCCGCGCGGGGATTACATCAAGGAGATGGGTCAGACCAAGATAGTCATTGCGCCCTTCAGCTACGGTGAAATCAACTCCCGTGATTTCGAAGCATTCATCAATGGGTGTTTGCTAATTAAGCCCGACATGGGGCACATGGAGACCTGGCCCGATCTCTACCAGACCGGAGTCACCTACGTGAGCTACGCCTGGGACATGGAAGACTTCGGTGACCTTCTCGAAAAGGTTCAGGCCAACTATGACGACTACATCGATATCGCCCGCTCGGGTCAGACAAACTACCGGGACTCCTTTATCGGAGACGAGGCCCGGGATGCATTCGTCAGTCGGTTTTCGGACATGGTCCGCCTTGACTGATCGATATGCCGAAAATCCGGGTGTCATGACGGAACAACGCCGATGAAAATCGCGGTCCTACCGTCGTCGTACCTACCAACGGTCGGTGGCCGCCAGGTGTTTGCCTACAACATCTCCAGACGACTGGCCTCTGCAGGCCACGACGTCCAGGTCCACGTGCCGGTCAAGAGCTACAACAGGCTCCAGCCCCAGTTCCGAGAGCTTTGTGTGCCACTTCCCAGATACTTCTACGGGCTGATCGTGCGGTTGCCCCACCTCGGCCTGTTCAGGGTTCGGCGCTACCTGCGCCGTAAACAGCGGCAGGAAAACTACGACGCCTGGCTGGTGGTCGCGACCTATCCCAGCGGCTACGCCGCTGGCTGCCTGAAGGGGACAGTCCCCATAGTCTTGCGCGCGTCCGGGGACGACATCCAGAAGTCTCCCGAGCTAGATTACGGACTCAGGCTGGACCGCTCCAACGAAGCCGCCATCCGGTGGACGGTCCGGTCTTTTGACAAAGTGGTGGCCATGACCGAGGCCGCACGGGAAGATTTCCGGGACCTGGGTGTATCCGACGAGTCAATCGTCAGCATCCCCAACGGCGTGGATCTTGAGTGGTTTTCCCGAGACCGGGACGTGGCGGATATACGCTCCGAGCTGGGGTGGCCCAACGACCGGGAAGTCATTCTGACCACAGGGCGTAACCACCCCAAGAAGGGGTTCGGGCTGATTCCATCCATCGCGGAAAAGCTGCGAAAGCGGGGATTCAGTTTCCGATGGTACGTGGTCGGAATGGGCACCGACGCGCTCGACCAGGAGATTCAGTCGCGACGGCTGGGCGAGTACGTCGTGACCGTGAATCAGGTGGGACTGGGTACGAGCTCGGATGGCGAGCTACGGTTCCCGGACAGGGGCCTTGTCATGATGTACCAGGCCGCCGACGTCTACGCCTTCCCTACACTGTTGGAGAATTTTGCTATGGTCCTGCTGGAGGCCATGGCAGCCGGCGCCGCATTCGTGTCCACCGACGCCCCGGGTTGTGGAGAGTTGGTCAAAAACGGCGAGAATGGTCTGCTGGCGCGAGCCGGGGACGTGGACGACTTCGCCCTCCAACTGGAGAGGGTCCTGGTAGAACCTGAGCTAAGGACCACTCTAGCCCGGAACGCCCATGAGTTTGTTCAAACTTATAGCTGGGAGAACGTTGCAAGCCAGTATGAGGACCTGTTCAACAAGCTGAAGTCGACGCCGAAAGAGGTCTCCCAGCCGGGGCGGGGCCAGAAGAAGCCGTAGGCTTTTTTTTGCACGTTCTTGTTGCGGAAACCAGTTGCCCAATCGGATCGGGGCTCTGCGAAACCCTGATGGGGACCTACAGGGTCACTGTTGCAAACTACTGCCGTCCCATCCGATCCCGTTACAGACCCGTCGGTGCCCCCAGAGTGTTCGAAAATATGACAGACGACTGGGGCCACTTGTACTCACTGAGAACGCGACGTATCCTATGGTAATGTGATTATGACGGAGGAGCAATGACGTCTGCAGCCTCGATTAACATACGCATCGGTTGCCCGATATGCGGGGAGTCTAATGCGTCGTTCATCTGCCGGATGGGACGGGAGTATCTGTTGGATTGCGAGCAGGGTCGGAAGTACCCTCTTCGGACTTTACAACTTGCAGGGCTCGAATTTGACCGAGACTCTAAAGCCGGTTGCTCCTATTATGAGTGTTCGAAGTGTGGGACCTTCTATGTGAAGGAAGCAGCCCAGATGGAACACGCTATAGGCATCGTCTGGCAGGAGGATGAGGAGCGGAAACACGCCCCCGAAATAAACTCACCGGTAATTATACGAGGCAAGACCAAGAGACCCCCTCTAATCGGTCAGATGTTGGCACTTGCCCTCCAATCCACCAAGAGTGATGCGCCAGCCGTGCTCGACTATGGGTTTGGAGGTGGACTCGACCTCGGAATCCTGTGGGCCTTACGCCTCGACAAAGTTGTAGGTTATAACCCTCACAATTACCTCTTCGAACAGGTCCGGAAGTACTTGCACCCCAATGTCATCCTCATCGATAACCCGGATGAGCTAGATGAGCTGGCCCCATTCGATCTGCTCGTATGTAGCTCTGTGATGGAACATGTCCAGGATCCAGTTGGGACTCTGGACCACATCTACCAACTTCTTAAGCCTGGTGGCATCGCGTGGTTTTCAGCACCCAGCTTATCTAGGAAGCAGATGGCGGGCCATGCCCGCTCGGTCAAACAAGGCATCAAAGTAAAGCTACTGCATCCGGGACATATCCAGTTGTGGAACAATGACACCCTGCCGTTTTCAACCTTTATAGAGCGACGGGGCTTTCAGCTTGTGTTCGCCGATTTGGGGATTCCGCCAAGGGACCTAAGAAGCCTAAAAGATGTGCTATGGATGGTCGCCGCACATGCTAAAAGATCTCTCCAAGTATCAAGAGCATTCGTGGCGATGCGCACCGGCCGGTACAAATCCCAGGCGTTTCTTGCCAGGAAGATCGCATAGTCTCTTGGGCGGTTGTGGAATCGCCTGAGAATGGTACAGGAGTACCACCGGAATAAATCCAGAACCCTTGTTGACTCGGTAAATAGAAAAGAGCCATCTGTTGGCTTGAGTTGTCTAGTTGGGACGAGTTGGAAGTGGCCTACGAGGCGCTTGGGCCGTTGAGCCGCCGATTTAAACTTCCGGATGACTGACACATAGCATGTAATGGGCATTCCCATGATTAGAGCGTGGGAAGCTGCGGTACTGGACCGCTTGATCGTATGGATTCCCTTTCGTTCGTATACTCGAATCCACAGACCGTTAGAACTTCCCTTCTGGAGTATTTGGAATCGAACGGGTTCGATATCGTGATGAAACACGCCACCGGCTCAACGAGACAGAGGCAGTTTCTTGTGGGAGTAGCAAAGAAAACCAAGGAGGGCGTGATACTTAAAATGTTCAACAACAGTTACAAAGCGCACTTCGAGTACTCTCCTGACAGACAACTCGTGGACCTAATCTCCACGTCATGAGAGATATCCAGGTCAGATATGCTGATAGAGCCTAAACCACGGCCGTGGAGAGGATTTTTTTTAACCTCAAGTCGCCGCTCCGATATGGGTGGTGGGGCAAAATGAGTCCCGAGGGCAACCTTTGGTAGTCCGCATACCCAGTATTGAGTTTACCCTGATAGCGGTTGGTCTGGTGTTGGCATTCGGTTACCTCGCCTTCAGGGCGGTCATATGGGACAATTTCGTGTGGATCGTGGCAGTCCCTATCATCGCCAGCCTGTTCCTATTAGCTGTTCACCGGCGACATACACGATTTCGGCCCAACACACTAGACCGGATTGTTATAGCCTACTGCATTTATGGAATCGGAATGGCGGCAATCGGCATACTCTTTCTCGAGTCCAGCAAGTTTGTCGTTGTCAAGGGTCTCGTGCACTACTACGCTCCAGTGGCGCTCTATTTCATCGCCAGGAGTTACACCCGTAACTCGCCCGATAGGCCGCTGGTAGTAACCCGTATTATCTGGGTTTTAGCTGCACTATTTATTCTCGACTTCTTTATCGAGAACTACATCGTCGGGCATCTTGGGTCCGGCCTGGCCATTCCCTGGGTGCAGAACGAGATCAGCAAGATGGGGGATATCTCCGCCAGAGTCTTGGAACAGTACACCTTCGAGCGTGTCTCAACGGTGTTCGTCGGGGGAAAGAGACCGGGGTTCGTGGCCGCGACTTTGTTCGTGACGATCCTGCCCTTCCTTCTCCACGAGGTCAGGAAAAATCGATCGGCCTGGCATTCCCGGTCATGGCAGTTCAACACCCTGCTTACTACTTCTGTTCTAGGTGGACTCGCATTCACTATGATCAGACTCAACAACAAGACCGCCCTATTTGCAGCTATCCTTGTCTTGGTGATAGGACTCTTATCTCTGCGCTCGATCAGGAAGATCGTGACGGTCACGGTGTTGCTGGCGATTGGTCTCTTTTTCACCTACGACACTCTATACAAGACAGTGCAAACACAGTTCTTCGTGCCACATGCATATGACCGGGCAGTGGGTGCGCAAATGGCGACACCTTTCGAATACATCACGAACCCCGCAACTGTAGTGTATGCCTATCGGGACGCGGATCCTTATGCGTTTTTCTTTGGCGCCCAGTTGCTCGGTTCAGACATAGCGAGAATCCGACAGATCACGCCTACTTCCTTCGCCAGCTCGGAGCTCAGAGGCACAGGTCTCCCGATCTTCTTTGGCTTTGGTTGGGCTTTGATCGTGGGGGCCACCCTCTCAACGATGTTGGTGTACTCATTACGATTGATCAAATCTGTTCAGTTCAGATTCTTTGGGTTGTCGATGATTGGACTGATCGTCGTCTACGCGGCCGACCTCCACTATCCCTCGTCCATTACTCACGGTCCTCTTGAGATGTTCATGGTCATGACCGGTGTTCTGTCGTCTCTCAGCGACACCAGTCGCAAGCCATCCAATTCCAAGGTGAGGGAAGAGACTACAGAACCGTCTCGCAGCCAGCTAAGACAGCCCAGTGCTAGAACCTCGGAGACAGGTCGGTTGAGGCCCCGGCCCACAGAGACGGCCTGACCGGACATCGGCACCATAATCACTCCGATCGTCCCTTTCAACATATGAGTATCACACCCCTTAACTCCGCTGGTTGGACTTCAACTTGAGACTTCTGCTTCTCGCGTATTCATTGGACCCCGGAGGGGCCGAGCGCCAGTTTGTGAACCTGGCCAAGGCACTTGCCGAGAAAGGCGTCGACGTACACATTGCAACCTTCTATGGAGGGGGACGTCTGGAGCGAGAGGTGGCGTCCTTCGATGGCATTCGACTGGTTTCACTCGGAAAATCAGGCCGCCGGGACTTCGCCCGGTTCGGCTGGCGGATGCGTAGATACGTTGGACAGCATCACTTCGATATCGTCTACAGCTTTCTATCCGGCCCAAACGTCGTGGCTCTCTTAGCTCGGACGTTAAGAACACGACCAAGAATCATCTGGGGTGTCAGGGCGTCACCCCTCGACTATTCGCATTACGAGCAGACCGTACGATGGGTTGAACGCGCCGAACGTCTGCTGTCGCCCCTGACCGATCGTATTGTGGTCAACTCCCGCGCCGGGTTGAAGGACTGGCTAAAAAGCGGCTACCCGGAGGCCAAGCTCACCCATATACCCAACGGCATAGATACTCAGCGGTTTATACCTGACCCCAATGCGTATGACAGCGTAAGGCAAGAGATCGGAGTACCCGTTTCCACACCACTGATAGGGCTGGTGGGCCGGTCAGATCCCAGGAAAGACCATAAAACCTTCCTCGAGGGTGCGGCCGCTCTGCGACGGCGCATCCCGGAGACACATTTCCTTTGCATCGGGAGAACGGCGGCCCACAGAGAGCCTTACGCCCAAGAGCTGCGGCACTATGAGTCCCAGTTTGGACTGACTCCTTTCGTCCACTGGCTGGGCGACCGGACGGACGTACCGCGCCTAATGGCGTCCCTCAACGTCTTGACTTCTTCATCGGCGTTTGGTGAGGGCTTTCCCAACGTTGTGGCAGAGGGGATGGCCTGCGGAGCGCCGTGCGTCGTCACCGACGTGGGCGACTCCGCCTATATCGTTGGGGACACGGGCACAATCCTTCCTCCCAGAGACCCCGAAGCGCTGGCCGACGGCTGGGCGAAAATTCTGGCCCTGCCCCGCGACCGGCGAAGGGAAATGGGCAAACGGGCACGGGCCCGAGTTGAGCAGTTCTTCTCAGTGGACCGCATGGCCGAGGAAACGCTCAGGGTTCTTCAGGCGGTGTAAGTATTATCCACACTATCCCCTGCGGCGCAATCGCGGAGATGGGCAGGCGGCTCACAATCCGTTTCAATTAACCACAGTGAAGCTCTACCACATAATTACCGGTCTTAGCGTTGGCGGCGCGGAGATGATGCTCTACAAACTCCTCGCCGGCATGGACAGGGATAGAATTGACAACACGGTGGTCAGCCTCACCGGCCATGGCCCCGTCGGCGATCTGATTCAATCTCTCGGGGTCCCGGTGAGGACCCTGGGCATGAAGCGGCGAATACCCAATCCGTTGGCGGTCTTCAAATTGGCCCGGTGGTTAAGGCGCGACAGGCCCCATGCGGTCCAAACCTGGATGTATCACGCCGACCTCATCGGAGGCTTTGCCGCCAGGCTGGCTGGCAGACTACCGGTGGCGTGGGGCATTTACCATGGCACCTTGGATCCCTCGGGCACCAGGATGACTACCCGTTGGACGGCCTGGGCGGGTGCCAGACTCTCCCGATGGCTTCCCGAGAGGATCGTCTTTGTATCTCACGCCTCAAAGGACTATCATATCCGGATTGGCTACGACGCAGACAAGATGATAGTTATCCCCATCGGCTTTAAGTTGGCCGAGTTTTCGTCGGGACAGGAGACCAGGGCTGCCATGCGCCACGAGATCGGGATTCCGGATGGCTCGCCGGCGATCGGCCTTGTGGCTCGATGGCACGCCGCCAAGGACCATGGTAATTTTTTCGCCGCCGCCCGTCTGCTCGCCCACGATTACCCCGGCGTTCATTTCGTGCTCTGCGGCTCCGAAATCACATGGGAGAACCAGGGTCTGGTCCGGCACATCGACGTCAACGGTGTGCGCCCCATGACTCACC
>JASLXL010000097.1 GCA_030740335.1 SAR202 cluster bacterium
TCGACAGCCATAGTACGCGGTCCTGGATCTGGGACAGGACTACATCCCGGTCGCTGCCGGCCTCGAACTCAGTCGGAGTTCTGACGGTCATCTGGTCCTCCACAGTGCCGGTAGGTCTTCCGGTAGGTCTTGAGGTACAGCCTCAATCTTGGGCAATAAGTATACCATCGGGTGGAGCACGGATTTATCAACACCTGGAAGCGCACTGATCGACCGATCTCCTGCCTCCGAATTCCGATGGCGGGTAGATCCGGTTTACCGGCGTCAGCCGAGGTAGGGTTTCAGCCAGCCCAGCCCGTCTTCGGTATTGGCAAGAGGCCGGTACTCACAGCCAACCCAGCCGTCGTAGCCAACCTCGTCCAGGTACTTCAACAGGAACGGGTAGTTGATCTCCCCGGTACCCGGCTCATGACGCTCGGGATTGTCGGCGATCTGGATATGGCCGATGATATCCAGATTGCTCTTGATCGTCCGTGCCAGGTCTCCCTCCATGACCTGCATGTGATAGGCATCGTACTGATAGCCGACGTTGGCCAAGTCTATCTCCTCGACGATGGAACGGGCCTGCGTGGTGGTGTTCAGGTAGAAGCCCGGCATGTCCACGGTGTTTATCGCCTCTAGCAGTACGGTGACGCCGACCGCGGCCAGCTTTTCAGCCGCAAACCTTACGTTGGAGACGAGCGTCTCGCGCAGCTTGTCCGGGGCCACGCCCTCGGGGGTGATTCCCGACAGACAGTTGACCCTCTCGCATCCGAGGGTAGGCGCGTACTCGACAACGCTTCCGACAGTTTCCTGGAACTCTCCTACCCTGTCCGGGAGGCAGGCAAAGCCCCGCTCTCCGGCGCCCCAGTCGCCGGCGGGCATGTTGAACAGTGCCTGGGTAAGCCCGTTTTTGTTGAGTTCTTCGGCCAGCCGCTCTTTGTCATATTCGTACGGGGAATTGTACTCGACGGCTTTGAACCCGGCCCTGGCCGCGGCCCCATAGCGGTCCAAGAAATCGTACTCGTTGAACATCATCGTGAGATTCGCGGAAAACCTGGGCATTTCGTTTATCCTCCTCTTAAATACAACCGGGAATTATCCGACAACTTCCCTGGACTCGGTTTTTCTATCCCAACACTCGAGTGATACCGGAGCGTGAGATCGAGCAAGGCACTAGACACTCTATGCCCATTATAGAAGGGTGACAGGCAGCGTCAAGACGCTCGATTGAGAGCATCGGCGTCCGGTATTGTTTGAGCGGTTGAGTCCTTCGAAATCCGCCACGGATAGCCCACAAGGCATGCAAATTGAGTTACTATTCTTCGACAACAGAGAGGTGGCTAGGATGATGACAAGGTGCGAGTGGGGGAACAGCGATCCGCTGTACGTGAAGTACCACGATACCGAGTGGGGTGTGCCCAAGCACGACGACCTCAAGCTGTTCGAGTCGCTGGTCCTGGAGGGCGCCCAGGCGGGACTTAGCTGGCTGACAATCCTCAGGAAGCGCGACAACTATAGGGCTGCATTCGATGGGTTCGATGCGAAAATGATCGCGAAC
This sequence comes from SAR202 cluster bacterium, assembly GCA_030740335.1. Next base: position 1,541 of record JASLXL010000097.1, read on the forward strand.
TACGGGGAAGACAAGGTCGCCGCACTCCTGGCGAACAAAGGCATCGTGCGCAACAGGCTCAAGGTGGCATCCGCCATAACAAACGCCAGGGCGTTCCTCTCGGTCCAGCAAGAGTGGGAGAGCTTCGACCGTTACCTGTGGTCCTTTGTGGGCGGCGAGTCGAAAAAGAACTCATGGACGACCACGGACCAGATTCTCGCCACGTCGCCGGAATCCGAGGCCATGAGCGCGGACCTGAAAAAACGTGGCTTCAGGTTTGTCGGGCCGACCATCTGCTACGCATTCATGCAGGCTACCGGGATGGTCAACGATCACCTGGTGGACTGCTTTCGGTACGGCCAGGTGTCGTGACGGTCAAACCCGAGTGGTATGCTCCGCTTCAGGGATCAGCCGATCACGCCGGGGTCTCCGGAGAGTGGGACGGACTCGACCGTGACCGGTGGCCCGTGAGCGATAGCATCGGCAGCAAAACGTGACATTTGGCAACAGCCTTAGGCATCGGATACGCCGGCGGGTGCCTCCTGAAAGTTGGGCAAAACCTTTGTAGCAAAAAGCTCGATGGAGCGCATCGTCTTCTCGTGGGCGAGCCCCGGAAAGCCAAAGGAGGCTATGATGCGGTTGATGCCCTTTTCTCTGACCATCGATAGGCGTTCCGCGACCACCTCGGGTGTCCCCCGTAGAAGTGGCATGCCGGCGTGCCGGCTGGACTCCGAGGTCATCTCGCGGTCCCTCTGGCGGTTGGCCCACTGCTCGTACCCTTTTGGTATGCGGCCGTCTTTGCCGATAGGCGACCCGACTTTGGCGAGAATTTTGGTGGAGAAGTCTTCCAGTCCGACGGGGTCGGTCTCGGCCTCCTCCATGGTCGGGGTGACGTAGATATTCATTGCCACGGGCGGATCGATGTGCGAATGCTCATGGCCGAATCTGTCCATGTCGCCACGCCACCGCTGAATGACTTCGGGGGCCTGCCCCATCACGGCTGTGGGGCCGCCGACGATGATCGGGGTGTTTCGGCTTGCCGCGTACTCCACGCTGGCCGGGCTGGTGCTGACCGCGATATACACAGGTGGATGCGGATCCTGCAGCGGTTTGGGGACCACCCACAGGTCATCTACATTGGTGTACTTACCATGGAACGTCAGTTTGTCCTCGGACCATGCGCCGATAATGACGTCCAGGTGCTCGCGGAACCTCTCGCGGCTCTCCTCGAGGTCGACGCCAAGGCCCTCGAACTCTTGCCTCTGGTAGCCGCTTCCGACGCCAAGCATCAGGCGTCCGCCTGTCAGGATGTCCAGCATAGCGGACTCCGAGGCAACGTGTATAGGGTTGTGAAAAGGCAGGATGACGACCGCCGTGCCGATCTTGATTCGTTTGGCACGAGCTGCGACGTTGCCGATAAAGGAGAACATCCCCGATAAGAGGCCGTGCCGAGAAAAATGGTGCTCGCCAAACCAGGCCTCCTCGATACCCAGCGAGTCGGCCAGTTCGACCGTTTCAAGGGCTTCACTTATGGCCTGTTCCTGGGTGCGGTTCTCGTGCCAGGGCACGATGGTGAATATACCGAATTTCATGAGGCCTTCCTTGAATCCCGGCGAACACTCCATCAAAGAACCAGGGTTGATCGACCACATCTAACGGAGTACCGGCTCGCCGCACACAGGTTGTCTTGCCCAATATTATGTAGAAGCCGTTTTACTGAATTACCGGAAGGATAACCATGCGTGCCATCGTAGTCAAGGGCTCTTGAGAGAACCGGCATCCAGCCTCCTATGTAGGCAATTATGCGGCGAGTACGGCCGGCATGTCTCTAGTGGGTGAATTGAACTTCTGGACGGAGCTACGAACGGTGAAGACCGGACCGGAGCCGGGCTTCGGCGAGATGTAGATGTTATAATGTGTACGTGGGGACGCGCGGGTTCGACAGGGGATGTCTTCGCAGGATTGCAGGCCGAGGCGCCATCACACCTCGTAAAAAGATGGCAAAACAATAACTGGCAAGCAAGAGCTAGCCCTAGCCGCCTAACGGCGGCTACGTCCACCGCTCACTCTCCTCGAAGAGAGCGACTGGGCGCCATTAATCGAGGTGCGGTCTAACCGACGCCGATGGGGGACGACCAAAGACTTATCGGCTGGCTCCTGTGCAATCCTTCGCTGGTAAAGGTGCAAACGGGAGCGAGACTCTAAGTACCAGCTAAGCCTGTAGCATATCCTGACCGGGGTGTCTTCTGGACGGGGAGTTCGACCCTCCCCCGTCTCCACCATGAACACAGATTGGCGTCAGCCTCATGCCCATGCGGTGGAGGCTGATTTGCTTTTTCGAGGTCTTTCTCGTTCACAAGGACGATTCCAGATCCTTCACGGGTTGTGGCTATCTCCAAGAGGGGCCGGAAGGCAGGTCTGGGCCTGATGGCAACGATACGCTTCTCCTCGACGGTATCTACATAGACCGCATCCAGCATCGTCAACAGGGTTCGGCGACGCTCAGCGAGATCAGCCTTCTTCCAGAGAACCGGCAGATCCTCCAACAGCTTTCCGGCGGTCACAGCTGCGTCAGCATCGGGCACCACCAGCAACCGCAACCTCTCCTCCAGTTGCTTCTTCTGACGGCGGTACTCTTCCGCCGGAACGTGACCGTCAATGTAGACTTGGGCCAGCCTTCGCAACCGCTGTTCAGCCTTCTTGCGCTCACGACCTACCCGTTCTACTTCGTCGGCCAGGTGGACCTGCGCCAACACCCGGTCCACCCATGCCTCAGGCAACATGATGGCCGATATGATGCTCCCCATCTGCTCGTCTGGGACCTCGCAGAACATGGAACCGGACCGGCCAACGCAGTAACCGGCACCACGCGAGCCTCTCTGTTCTCGGTAGTAGCGTCTGCCGTTCTTGAAGGTCTGGGCCCACATGGGCATGCGGCAGTGGACACAGTGGATGAGTCCTTTGAGCAGGTACTGCCGTTCAGGTCGGGTGTGCAGTGTCCTGCTACGACCGGAGTTCCGCCTCATGGCGTCCTGCACTGTCTGGAAGATCCCTTGGGCTACGAGGGATTCATGAAGCCCGGGCAGTAGTTGGTCCTTATGCCGTACCTGTCCAGTGTAGAAGGGGTTGTGGAGGATATGCCTCACCGAGGCATTGGTGAAGAGCCTGGGGCCGGTAGAGTATCCCCCTTTGCCATCGGGCAGCTTCTTTGTGTTCCGGGTCCTGAAGCCTTCATCGTTGAGCCATGATGCCAGCGTCGCCAGGGTGACTGTCCCCGAGGCGTAGCGGGTGAAAAGATCTCTGATAGCCGGACCCTCTTTCGAGTGAACGTGGACACCGCCGGGATGCTCGGGCTTGCAGGTGAGCTTGCGCTCTCCATTTGATTCCTGCCAGCAGGACTCATATCCGAACGGGATGCTGCCCAGGTGAAGGCCCTGTCTGGCCCTCTCATCGATGCCCTTCTTGACATGGGCCGACAGTGCCTCAGAGAAGAACTCAGCCACGCTGCCCAGCATCTGGGTGGCCATCTTACCGTGGGGTGTGGAGTAGTCGATGTTCTCGGTGATGGAGACCAGGCCAACACCATTGCGGGCCAGGACGCCGAAACCCTCCAGCATGACCCTCAGGTTGCGAGACCAGCGGTCAAGAGTATGGACGACCACAGCATCGAACTGCCCTTTGCCGGTGTCCTCCAGCAACTGCCGAAAGACCGGGCGCTTGCGGATGGAGTCGGTGTGGGCCGACCTGCCCTCCTCGCGATAGACCCTGACCGCCTCCCAGCCCCGGTTACGGCACAGCTCTCTGAACAGCCGCTCCTGAGCGTCCAGGGAGTGGCCCTCTACCTGTGAGAGGTCACTGACCCTGATGTATGCTACTGCTCTCATGGTCTGCCTGCTGTTCCCGTTGGGTGATCGCGATGGTGATCTCGGCGAGGGTAGTGAGGAAGTTGTCGATATCGATGCTATTGAGGTCGTCATGTCTGCTAATGCCCCCGGCGTCCGGTGTGGTGGCACAGTGTATACGCGTGTGTATACTTGCCAACCCATTAGAGGGGCGTTTTTGCGGGTGTACAGGCGTTCCCATATCAGTCTCCTGCACTGTAAACGGCGGAGAGATAATGTACCACCGAGGC
>JASLXL010000098.1 GCA_030740335.1 SAR202 cluster bacterium
TTTCGATTCTCGGTCCGGATGTCGTAGTGGGCGCTACGGTCCTGGATCTGTACGCTGGTACTGGCTCCCTGGGCATGGAGGCTCTGAGCAGATCGGCTGAGTCAGCCGTCTTCGTCGAGGCAAGCGAGGTCATCTGCCGCAGCATCAGAGCTAGTCTGGCAGAGTTGGAGATGACGGACCAGGCGCGAGTAGTGAGGGCCAGCGCGGAGAGCGCTCTGGGCCATGACGAAAAAGACTTCAGCCTTGTGTTCATCGATCCGCCCTACCGGATCGACCCCTGGTACAGCATCTTGGGACGAATGGGAAGCGGTGACCTGCTTGCAGATAACGCCGTAGTCATAGCAGAGCACTACTACAAGCGTGAGTTGGCCTCCGTCTACGGTGGCCTGATCAAAACTACGCATCGCCGATACGGAGACACGGCGATCTCAATTTTCGATTTCGGAGGAACGATTGTCTAGAGCCATCTATCCCGGCAGTTTTGATCCAGTGCACAACGGCCACGTCGACGTGGCTGTCCGCGCCTCGAAGGTCTTCGACCATCTGACAATTGCCGTCTATGACGCCCCGCCCAAGCAGGTCCTTTTTGGTACCCAAGAGAGAGTGGACCTCTTTAAGGAATCGACTGCGCATCTGTCCAACGTCAACGTGATCTCCTTTAGTGGCCTCGTTGCACCTGACCTGGCTCAACAGCTGGACACAAAATTCATCGTGCGCGGACTTCGAGCCGGCTTCGACTTCGAGACCGAGTTTGAGATGGCATTGATGTGGCGAAACCTCGACCCAAACGTCGACGTGGTCTGCCTCATGAGCGCCTTACAGTTCCAGTTCGTCTATTCATCGCGTATCAAGGAGGTAGCCAGGCTTGGGGGTGACGTACGAAGTCTTGTCCCGGCATCGGTATCATCGGCCATGGAAGCGAAGTTTGCGTCGGCCTCTTAGTCAAAAGACGCCGAGGGAGGAATAATCATCGATATCGTACAGGTAATTGAAGAGATGGAGTCGTTGGCAAATAGCGCCACCCGGGTACCGGGTTTTCGCAAGCGGGTGATGGTGGACTCAGACAGACTCGAGACAATCGTGTCGGAGCTCAGGGTCTCCATTCCGTCCGACATGCAAGAGGCACGCGAGATACTGACACAGAAGGATAGTGTCATCAACCAGGCGCACCTCGAGGCCCGCCGTGTGAAAGAAAGCGCCGAGCACGAGGCTCAGGCTCTTACGGCGTCGGCAAAGAAGGAGCAGGCCACTCGGATAGACGAGACGGAGATCGTCAAGGAAGCCCATGCCAGGGCCGAGGAGATTACCCAGCAGGCCGCTCAGGAAGCCCAAGAGGTCACGCAGGAAGCACAGCGGCGTGCTTTCCAGATCGTGGAGGCAGCAGAGGCGACCGGCACCACACGACGTGATGGCGCCGACCAGTATGCCCGCGAGACCCTCTTCGACCTTGAGGAGCGCCTTTCGATTCAGCTAGGACAGGTGCGCCGCGGCATCGACTCACTTGGCCTGGAAGTCGACAGCAGGGTACCGAGCTAGGCTCAACACAGACACCTTAGTAGTAGCAAAACGCATAGAGAGGGCTGGCCCGCAACGGGTCCGGCCCTCTATGCGTTTTGCTTAGGCCCAGCCTCCCTGTCATGCTGAGTAGGCCCCCGGCGAAGCATCTGGGGTAGGGACCAAGCACCGTCGCATCAGTCGAGGCCGAGACCCCACGCCCTTTGGTCGTCGGCTTCAGCTATCATAACCAATACTTACTGCCTGATATATGTGGTTTATCGAATTCGACTTCCGATTTTGTAAGACATATGATCCCCTCGACGATACTTATGGCAACTATAGCGAAGCCTGGGAGTATTAGGAACCAGCCGATAGTGCCCCCGATTAGCATGACGACGCCTTGTCACGAATACCCGAGATAGAATTTTTGTAACCCAAGCCACCCCAATAATAAGGCTAGTAAGCCGATGATAAATTCTCTGGGAATCGACCGGCGAATATCTGGCCATCGGGCCACTGCTACCTCCGCAACTATAAAACACCTCGATCTCGTTGCCTTCGGGGTCAAACAGCTTCACCCCAAGCGATACTCCGTGGTCACCGATCCCGGCTATCTTCACCAAGTGCCGAAACCTCTTGGGTTTTACCATGCCAGCAAACCTCCTGAATACGGATGAACGCCCGGACAGCACGAGTTAGGGTACAGATGTTCAACCAATGGAAAATGCCAGAGGACTGGATACACGAAGCGGGCCGCTGTGGTGTCACAGCGGCCCGCTATATTTCTAATTCAAATGCGAGAGGAACCCGTTGCTATCGGCCGGGGCCGCCACGGAGAGGTGCTGTCAGGTGGTTCCGGCTCATGGGCATCATAGCCAAATGCCGCGCCCGTTTGATGGCCGTAGCCAGCCCACGCTGGTGTTTGGAGCACACTCCAGACTTGCGCCTCGATTCGATCTTGGCCTGGTCTGAAAGGTACCGAGCCAACATATTGACGTCTTTGTAATCAATATACTTGGCATGGTTCACGCAGAAGGCGCAAACCTTCCTTCGTGCATAATAGCGCGGTCGCCCCCCGCGGCGAACCCCTCCGCCACCACCACCGGGTCTTCCTCCCGGGCTACTGCCTCTGGGTCCTGTTGGTCTGCTCTGTGTCGTCACTCGGTCTCCCTCTCTCGTGCCTGCCTACCTACCAGGGAAGGTCTTCGACATCCCCACCGCCGGAGTCTGCCCCCGGAGAGACGCTGCCAGGGCCACTGCCCTGACCACCCGATCCTGTTGCCTCGCCTGGGCCTGCCCCGGAGCGCTCCGCACGGTCCAAGAACCTTACGTCGGTCGCGGAAATCTCGTTACCTGCCCTTGGGTCACCATCACGGCTTATGTACGGCGAACTTGTAAGCCTGCCCTCAACATAAACCTTCATACCTTTTGTTACATACTGATTGCACGTCTCTGCCAATCGGTTCCAGGCGTTAACCCTGAACCACTCGGTCTCCTCGCGTTGCTCGCCTTCGCCCGTGGTGTACCTTCGATTGGTGGCAACGTTGAACGAGGTTACTGGATTGCCGTTTGGCGTGTAACGCATCTCGGCATCATTTCCCACGTTGCCAATCACCAGCACCTTGTTCATCGTCATAGGCTGACACCAATCCCCACAGTGTTATCTGCTCGCAGTTATATCTTGGTCACGAGGAATCGAATGACTTCCTCTGAGGCCTTCAGGCTGCGGTTAAACTCAGTGACAGCACTCGAGTCCATCGAGAACTTCACTAGGATGTAGTTGCCTTCGTGAAACTTCTGCACCGGAAAAGCGAGGCGCTTAAGCCCCCAGTTATTGTGCTCTCCCACCGTGCCTCCACCACCTGTGATCAGTCCGTCCACGCGTTCAATCGTGGCAGTGATCTCCTCTTCGGTCGCCTCAGGCGAGAGGATCATTACAACTTCGTATTCACGTATTCGCTCTGCTATCAAGAGATCTCCTGGAGCTTAGGGGTTGCACCCTGTCAGTATGGACCTGCAATTTGCAGCAAGGACGAAGAGCATTATAGCATGGAGGGCGTTGAAGGCGTAAGTGCTAATCGACGTCGTCGCTTTGTGTGGACAACAACACCCAACATGGAACAAGGAACCATACATGCCCGACTGGACAAGCGCGCTGAAGTTGGACACAAATCGACAGGTGATCGACGGCAGTTCAAAGGCACTTGCGGACGCCGTCAGAGATGGCGCTGACCTGCGAATCTATACCGAATTCCGCCACAACGAGCATATCGACGTGACGTCCGATAACGACGAACTCATCCGCGAGGTGGCCGAGTTCCGGGAGACTCTTTTGATTGACGATCGCTGGTCTGCGGGCTTCATGACGCTGCGGCAGCCCGTCGAGCTGCCCGATGGGTTTGGCGCCCGGCCGTCGATGTCCCTCTTTCTCTACAACGAGGACGGCACGCAGGCCATCGCACGACCACACCTTGGCGGCCCCCCGGTGAGCGGCGCCTTGGGCTCGACGTCCCTGGATGTGCACAACAACATGCCCAAGTACCACGAGATCGATGGATGGGACGGCAGCACCAACGCCCCAAGCAGCAACTTCATATATGACTTCGAGGTGTTTAACTACTGGGTCCGGAACGACTGGCGG
>JASLXL010000099.1 GCA_030740335.1 SAR202 cluster bacterium
ATCGGCCAGTCCGAAGAGTCTCCAGGTCCCAACCAGGAGCGAACGGGCGGGTTCAACCTATGATATCGTTGGGCGCATGAGTTGGCCACCAACGAGAAGGTTCTAGACCACGTCGAGAAGGTCCTTGGCCCAGACATCGTCCTATGGGCGACGGTCTTCTGGTATAAAGAGCCGCACAACACCAAGTACATTCCCTGGCGCCAGGATGCGAGCTACTGGCCAATGGAGCCGCGCATCAATCTGACCGCCTGGATCGCACTCGGACCTACATTTCCGGAAAATGGTTGCCTGCGTCTTATTCCCGGATCGCACAAAGATTGGCTGGATGACGAATATCAACCCCTCGACAAGGACAGCGCGTTCTCACGCGGGCTGTCCAATGAACAGGTGGACGAGTCCAAGGCTGCCGACCTGTCGATGCAACCGGGTGAAGTCACTTTCTTTAGCGAGGCCACCCTGCATGGCTCAAACAACAACCGCAGCGACGTCGCTAGGCTCGGCTTTTCGGGCCGATTCACCACACCGGAAGTTAAGTTCGATCTGGAAGGGCTGAAAGAGCAAAATATCGACTACCTCGCGAGGACCATCCTAGTGCGTGGGGAGGATAAGTACCACTATAACGACGCTATGAGGGCGGACCTACCGGTGGAATAGCTCCAGAGCTTCCCAGCGTACAGCCTCGATGAAATCCCAAGAACCCAAGTTACCGCAGCTCAAAATGCGGCTCGATAAGTTCGACTCGCTGCCTGAGGTCAAGTTGCCAGAGCGATACCAGTTGACCACCCTTCGTGACACCGGATCGGGTGACTGGATCCAAGCCCTTAACGCGACCGGTCAACTTGGTCAGTGGGATCATAACAGGGCGAGAATCTGGCTTGAGGGTGAGCGTCACGCCATCGAAGCCGGCACCATAATTATCACATTCGAAGGCCGACCGGTGGCGACTACCTGCACCATCCCGCCTACCTCTGCTGAGCCTCGTTCGGAGCTCGGCTGGGTCTCCGTATCCCCAGAGCACCAGGGTCAGCGCCTTGGCTACCAGGTGTGTCTCGCGGTACTACACTTCGCCTGGGAGATGGGGTACCCTGGAATTTACCTGAATACAGACGATTGGCGGTTGCCCGCGATCAAGACCTATTTGAACCTGCACTTCGAACCCGAAATGATTCACGATAGCCATCCCCTTAGGTGGAAGGCTGTGTACGAAAAGCTGGGTGTAGTGCGGGACCTCTAATCCCGACCTTCACGGACCTGAGTGAAGATCGGGATTAGAGGTCCCAAAAGCTGCTCACATCGGCGGACATCGTCGACCGCATGTGGCAGAAAGTCAAGCTGGTGCAGTGGCCCGCTCTGGTGGTCCGCGGTTGTTACCAATCGCCAAAGTGGGACAAATCGGGACCCGAGAGAATTACTGTTAAGGAAAGCCGACGCTGAGTTCCCTGACGGTCATGTTGTAGCGTCTCGGCCTATCGAACGTCCGTAGCTACACCTCCTTTCTGCGTTGGAGTATCTGCTCCCGCCTCCCGTTGAGCACGTCCGCTGGAGTGACATTACTCAGGGGCATGTGATAGCACGAGTAGTTGGGCAACGAGCCTCCTTCGGACGTGTTGAGCGGCCGGAGAGAACAGATACTAGCGAAACGGAAGGAGGTTCAGGACCGAGCGATACGACGGCGACGATTGTACAATCATCAACTCAGAGAGTTCGCAATATCAGATCAAAGTCTCCATTAACTTTCTGTCCCATTTATGCTGACAGCCAACAGGTCCTAGTGTTGTTCCCAGTGTTGCGTCTATTGTCATCGTTGTCCATCCGATTCTTTGTTCGAATTAGTTATATTTGTCACCGGTAGCACCGGAGTTAGTGTTCGTTTTCTTGAAGCTCCAGTGTCCTACTGGCTCCGAGCAACGTAAAAGGCTGGGCGCTCTTACCCAGCCACCCGTTGGAGGTCTTTCAAAATTGCGTGCGCCGCGTTGTGCCCATTGGCGCCGCTTACTTCTCCAGCTGGGTGTGTACCTGCGCCGCACATATAGAAGTTCTCGATCGATGTCCGGTACGGTTGGCGCTGCGATAGCAGCTGGCTTGGTATATGGTCTAGGTGGTGAATGTTGCCATCGGTCATGCCCACTCGCGTCTCTATATCTGACGGTGTCTGGACTGTCCAATCGACGAGGCTATCTCGGAAGTTGGGCGCGTACTGGGTGATCGTATCGATGATCTGCTCGCCTACCTCGTCTCTGAAGTCGTCCCAGGTGCCTTCTTTCAAGTGCGGAGTCTCATACAAGACCCAATTGGACATCACGTGGCCGCTACCCCGGACCAGATTGGGCTCCACATTCGAGGTCAACTGGATACCCATGATGGGACAGCTAGTGGGCTTACCACTCACGGCATCGTCCCAACTTTGTTGGTAGTATTCGACGGATGGCATGATCTTGATGCTCATTATGGATTTCTGATCGTAGCCGTCTCCTAGGTATCGTGATAAATCTGGGAGTTCACTCAGGGCTGCTAAGAATTTCACACACCCTGTCATTGTCTTCAACCTCTTAACTTGCTTGACCGTTTCTTCACTCAAATCCTTTGGTTGAAATAAGGTTGTGAATGTACGCTTGGGATCTAAATTGGATATCACAATGAAACTTCTAAATTCCTCCCCGCTTACGAGACGAACTCCTTTCGCCACGCCCCCTTCTACAATAACTTCTTTTACTGGAGCGAGAGTCCGAATCTCAGCCCCCAAACTAGTGGCTGCATTTTCCATGGATCGGGTGGTGGTCCCCATGCTCATTTTGGGTATGCCACTATCCTGGTTCCTGGTAAACTGACTACACCCCAACATTGCAGAGCCCAGAATGCTACCCGGTGATCGGGGGTCCCCCTCAATGTCGGTTTTCATCAAGTATGCCTTCACATGCTCGTCTTCGAAATGGTCCTCGATCAAGTCAATGTAACTCCAAGTGAGCATTTTCTCGAGCACTTCTTCTCGACTCGTCCCCCGAACGCTGTCCACCAGTTGCGATATGGTAGGTGGCTCGGTCAGGAAATAGGGATGGAGGATACTTGAGGACGCTTCCCAAAATTGAATCCAGTCGAAATAGGCCCGAGCATCCTGCTCAGAGAACTGCTTGATCTGGTTGGCTAATTCGAAATCACTGTTGATCCCTGGTCCACCCATAAACGTCCCGTCGGGGAACGGGTGGATTCTACGTGAGTTGTCGCCCGGTGAGATGGTATAAGACATCTCTAAGCCATGTTCTCTAAGCTTGAGGTCGTCGACTACCTTGCCTTGGAGGAGATGCAACCAGTATGCGCACATCGGCCCTTCAAAGCCAGGTGAGAACTCGTCTGTGGTTGCGGCACCGCCTATTTTATCCAGACGCTCAAGGACTAGGACGGCAAGCCCGTCTTTGGCCAAATAACTGGCCGTAACCAGGCCATTGTGACCCGCACCGATCACAATCGCATCATAGTGATTCTCTACCATAAGTCTCCACCTCCCATACAATGTCTGTCACTTACAGTGGTATAGACGGAGGTTGGACGCGAAGATCACACGGACAGTGCCCTGTTGTAGTAAGGGTGTTCAGCATGCTAGACGTCATTGACCAGGGCGTGGATCGATCAGTTAAAACTCGTTCCTGACCTTGACTGGCAACCCCGTTTTCATCGATTCCCAACAGGCCAGACCGGTAGCTACCACCCTGGCTCCTTCGCGAACGCCCACCCAGGGCTTCTCGCCTTTCAGGATACAGTCCGCCATGTGTTTCATCATGACTACCATCTCTTGGCCATGGCCCTGCGGAGCGGCCTTGGGATACTCCCACCTGTAGGATCTACTAGGTACGTAGCCTTCTGGATCAATGCGCTTTCTGCCGTTGACGATGGTACCCTTTGTTCCGAACACTGTAAGCTCGTTCATTGGAACATCCGGAGGCTCCACTAGTCCTAAGTAGGCTGCGACACGCCCGATCTTGCCGCTTTTGAATCGCATGTTGATGACAAAATCGTCCTCCTGCGGATACTCAGGCGCGACACCACTTCGGATACCGTAGCAGTGGACCTCGTCAATGTCGCCCATGAACCAGCGCACAAGATCAATGGGGTGGCACCCTCCACCCAAAATTAGGTCTTGAGGATACTCTTTTCGCCAGGGAGTGGCTTCGTACAACGGGCGAAGGTCATGCACGTAGTGTGATTCAGCCATGAAGAGTTCGCCTATCTCGCCGGCGTCGCAGGCACGCTTGGATTCCATGAAATCGAACCGTCCTCGCATCGATTGAGTTACCAACAGTACCAGCCCGGTACGATCTACCGCCTTCACCACACTCTCGGCCTCTTCCATGGTATAGACCATCGACTTGGTGACCATCACGTGCTTGCCAGCATCTAAGGCTGCAAGAATCTGTGGGGCATGAATTGGGCCGGGCGTGTAAATGCCCACTATGTCTACGTCATCGCGGTTCACCAGTTCACTGTATTCGGTCGTGGTAGCTGCGATGCCATACTCCTTGGAGTATCGTGAAAGTATATCTTCGTCGGTATCGCATATAGCCGTGACTTTCATCGGTATGTTTTGAGGAGTGTGGTAGGTCTTGCCAAGTGCCGTGCTACGCTGGTCAGAAATGTTTGCCTGCAAGAAAGTCCGTCCATGGCCTAATCCAACGATTCCGATTCTAAGCATGATGATAGTCCCTCCTGAGTAGCATCCTATCATGACCGTCGATATCATATACCATGGCGTACCCATGTACTGTAGTAAACAAGTCCGCGTAATATGATGAGAAGAGGTCAACTCACAGTTCATCAGAGTCGCGTTTGTTACGACAGTGTTTGTGGCGATCGCATGCACTTCGAAAGAAGAGGCGGTGACGACAGCAACGAGATACCACGGCAGATAGTGGGAGAACCGATGAAAACAGGTGAAAACGTCTTGAAGGCGGCCTGCATCGGGCTACGACACTGCAACTCATCGATGCTATCTACGAATCGGGCCGCACAGGTACCGCCGTAGACGTCAGTTACGTCATATAGTCGGCGGTCCTTCAAATGGCTTTCTATGGGGATGGAAATATCCGGAGCTTGTCTTGCTCAAGGACTGCGAAGTACACCGGAAGGACTTCTTCCCCAATCCGGACACACCGGCCAAGTAAGGCCTTCGGGTGACATTGACCTTTCTTCCGAGCATAGAGACTGTCCCAAGCGTGTCTACCCATACCGCGTTCATGCGTTGTTCTGTTTTCGGTAAACCGACCGATGCTTCACGGGTGGTTTTACAGATTACAGGTGATTACCGGTTATGGATCAGACTGACGCCGAATCGACTACCGTCTCATTTCCCACTCGGCTATACTGCTCGATAAACGTAGCGCAATTTGAACCCGGACTGAGCGGATTGACAAGGACTACGAAATCATAATTGAAGGACCTATTCAATGAGTGACTACGGACCTATCGACCTCTCACCAATTTGTAATACAGGTATTAGTGTGCTGGGCGACGACAAGGTTTCGGACCCTCGACTTGACGAAGCCGACCTGATGTGGCGTGGTCACAGCTTCGGTTCGACCCCTGATGGGAAGTCTGTGCCTATTGGACGGCAAGCGTTGCGCGGCCTGCCGTTCCTCATCGGGCCGGAGGAGGGAGATCCCGACGTAGACAGATTAGTCGAATTCGGTGGTGACTATAGCGGCCTTAGTATACCGGTGAGTGCCCTGGCTCGTCGTGTCATTTTCGCGCACCGCCTACTTGATTCGCCCAATGGCGGTATGGGAACTATGGTAGCGACTTACGTGCTCCATCTATTGGGAGGCACTGAGATTCGTGTGCCGATCCGGGCGCAGTTTGAGATAGGTGATGGCGGGAGTGCAATGGCCGCGTTCCCCGACCACGAGGATGAGTTGCTGCCCCGGTACGAGGGGTCCTGGGGTAAGACTGGGCCTCGCCGGCATGAAGTTAAGGGCAGCACAACACGGTGGTTCCACCTGTGGTCTTGGGAAAATCCAGAACCTGAGTGCCTCATCGAGTCCATCGAAATCGTGCCTAGTGGACCTCGATTCGTCATAGCCGCAATCACGCTAGGCAACTTGGACGAGGACCCCATTCCCAGACAGGGTAACCGGCCGGCACGAATCGTGCTAAAGGATCCAAAGGAGGCAGAGGAAGCTTTCGACCTGGAGGTGGAAGTGGACCGGGGGGCGGCCTCCTATGTTCACCCGCTGCCCCGACAAACGGAGGAGGAGTTCCTCCGCGATTCTTACAAGGGCTGGGGGCAAGCTCAGAATGCCCACAACAGCCCGGCCTATCTACAGGTGTCGGCGACACCATCTGCCACATTGTCAGTCAAGAAAGGGGACCAGGAGGTCGGCAGAGTCAGATGGGGTGATGTTCAAGAAAAAGGTGCGGTAGACACCGAACGCCTACGAATCGAGTTGGCCGATACTGGGAAAAACTGGGTTCACGTGATGGTTGTCGATGACGAGACCGGCAAACCAGTGCCTTGTCGGGTACACTTCCGCTCTCCCGATGGGATTCCTTATCAGCCTTATGGGCACCACAACCACGTCAACACGAATTTGGGCACCTTCAACTCGGACATTGGCGGTGACGTGCGCATGGGCCAGATCACGTACGCTTACATAGACGGCACTTGCCAGGGCTGGTTACCACGGGGAGAGGTCATCGTGGACGTAGCGCGTGGGTTTGAATACGAGCCTCTGCGACAAGCTGTCAGCATAGAGCCCGGACAACATGAGTTGACTTTGCGACTCAAGCGTTGGACGAACATGAACGCTCAAGGGTGGTTTAGTGGTGATGCTCACGTCCACTTCCTGTCTGCCCAGGGCGCTCTCACTGAGGCCCGTGGCGAAGACTTGAATGTAGTGAACTTACTACAGAGCCAGTGGGGTAATCACTTTTCCAACATCGAGGACTTCATTGGCGCTCCCCACGTGTCCCAGGACGGCAACACCGTCGTCTACGTTTGCCAGGAGAACCGGCAGTCTCCCATGGGTCACCTGATACTGTGGGGATTAAAACGGCAAGTGATGCCCTGGTGTTCCGATAGTGGTAGTGAGACAGAGATGGGATCCACCATGGATGTTACCTTGAGTGACTGGGCAGATCAGTGTCACGAGCAGGGCGGTACCGTGATCATTCCACACTTCTCCACCTTGAATGGGGAGACGGTGGCGCTAATCACCACCGGTCGGGCCGAAGGCATCGAGTTGATCTATCTAAGAGAGGATTCTCACGAATCTTACTACCAGATGCTGAACTGCGGCTACCGATTGCCCATACTCGGCGGTACCGACAAAATGACAGGTGACGTGCCCCTTGGAATGTATCGGACTTATGTACAGATCCCTGAGGATCAGGGATTCAACTACGACACTTGGCGCAAGAATGTAGCTTTAGGGAAGACGTTCTTCACCAGCGGACCGATGATCGGAATTTCTGTCGAGGGCCGAGGCATTGGAGACGAGTTCAGCATCTCGGGACCCGGTACAGTTGAGGTGGAGGCGTGGGCCGAGAGCATATTCCCCATCAGCCGGCTGGATCTGGTTCAGGACGGCAAGGTAGTGGCCTCCACCATCTCGGACAGACCGACGCGACGTCTGGAGATTCGCGAAAAGGTGAAGGTGGAGGGACACACATGGCTGGCGGCCCGTTGCGGCGGAAAGGAATACTGGAACACGGGTAACTTTTCCAGTAGCCAGATCCCTGCTCTGAGACCAATGACCGACTCTCACTACGATGGTCAGCGCCGTGGTATTTTCGCTCACACCTCGCCTGTGTATGTGGCTTGTGGGGGTAAGTGGTGGATGTTTAATGAGGAAACGGCACGACATATGCTGGCGGTGGTGGAGGGGGCCTTGGCCCATATCAACCGTATCTCGAAGCATTATAGTCCTGGCACCGTCACCTATCACCATGGCGAAGCGGACCACACTGCTTATCTTTCCCGGCCGTTCTTGGAGGCCCGAAAGGCGGTACTCAAGCGCATGCGGGATGCCGGCATAGAGATTTAGGGAAAATAGGCGGCTGGCGGAAATAAGTCCACATACAGATAATTTCTATGAGCACGGCAACCCCTTGGCCGCCTGATGGCTTATGCCGAATACGCTGTGACCGAGGATTGGAAACTCACGGCAATACCGGAGGGCGTCACGGGCGAAGAGGCTACCATGTGCGAGCCTTTTGCCGCAGCCGTGCACTCCGCCCGCAGCTCTAACATTCGCCTGGGCGACTTGGTGGCCGTTCTTAGCGTAGATGCGAAGTCCGTATGCAGGAGGCATTCATGAAGATCAGCGGCGCGAATCTGGTTGTGCGGGCCCTGAAGGCGGAAGGCGTGAATACGGTGTTTACTGTCGCAGGCGACCACACACTCCCTTTGATGGACCATATGTTGGAGGAAGGGTTCCGCTTCATAGATACGCGACATGAGCAAGCGGCGGTGGATATGGCCAACGCTTGGGGACAGATCACTGGGAGTCCTGGAGTCACGCTGTTCACGACTCCGGGCCATGCCAACGCCATTCCGGGTCTTAGTCTGGCAAGCCACAAGGAGTCGCCTATAATCAACATATCGGGGAGCGCGCCCCGTGACCGTCTGGGACAAGGCGCCGTCCAGGAAATCGACCAGGTGGGGATGGCACGCATGGTGACCAAGGGCGCCTGGCTGGTACCTGACCCACACAGGATTCCCGACCTTGTGGCCACGGCGTTTCGAACTGCACTTTCCGGGAGACGTGGCCCGGTTCACCTCACCATCCCGCTGGACGTCCAGGAGATTGAGGTGGACGCGTCGAGTGTCCGTTCCTACCGGGCCGACGAGTACCGTCCCACAGGGCTACCCTTTGGTGATCCAGGCAGAGTAAAGGCGGCTATAGAATTACTGCACAGCGCTGAACGACCGATGATCGTTGCGAGCAACGGGGCCTACTCAGTCGATCCCGAAGAACTACGGAGGCTGATCGAGATCACGCGGATCCCGATTTTCACAGAGGAGGCCGCCCGCGGCATTGTGCCGGACGACCACCCTTACTGTTTTGGCTTCGCGGATGGCAGGGTCAACGATGCCGCAGCCCAAGTCAAGGATGCAGACGTGCTCTTGCTGCTGGGTAAGAAGCTAGATTACACGGTGAACTTCGGCGAGCCACCGATGATGGACCGGGACGTACGCATCGTTCAAGTGGAGCCATCGGCCGAACTCATAGGACTCTCTCGCGGTGTCGACGTGTCGATACAGGGAGACGTGGGCGCCGTCGTGAAGCAGCTAACGGCCGAAGCCGAGGATCGACACTGGAAGGATCACCCGATGCTTGGCCAACTTGAGTCCACCCAAACAGCCCAGAGGCGTACCCTGGAAGAACGTGCAACTGACCCCTCTCCGCTTCACGCGATGTCCGTCCACATGGCGTTGTCCCCGAAATTGACGGAGGACACCAGCCTCGTATTCGAGGGCAGTGATTTTGCGTTCTTCGGCGCGGCGTATCATCCGAGTCTGAAACCTAATCACTGGTTCACGAATGGAACGCTGGGAATGATAGGCTGGGGCGTCCCTTACGGCATAGGTCTCAAAGTGGCCGCACCGCAATCTAGGGCAGTTGTACTCACTGGAGATGGCGCGTTCGGGTTCAATGCCATGGAAATCGACACGGCGGTCAGGCACAACCTTGACGTGGTGATCGTGATAGGTAGCGACGGTGTCTGGGGTATAGATTACCACCAGCAGGTCCAACTCTACGGCCGGGCCGTGGCAACGGAGTTGGACCCGGTGCGCTATGACAAGATGGCTGAGGCCTTGGGCGCCCACGGCGAGTACGTGGAAGAGGCGGCCCATCTACCGAGTGCCCTCGAGCGTGCATTCTCCTCGGGGAAGCCCTCGGTCGTGAACATCAAAACGGGCCCATCAGCATCTCCACTCACGGACTACATCATTCGGCTAAAGAGTGGCGTTATGGAGACCACCTAAGGTCCAAGCGGCCATGAGTTTTTAGCGAAAACGGAGTGAATACAGATCGGCATCTTTGAGTATGAACCGCAGGCGGAGTGGTACCCCGGATAGCTTGTTGAGATCGTTTCCACCCGACCAGCGCACTACCCGATCGAGGTCGTCGCCCAGTACCTCGATACAATCCTCCAGACCGAATCCCTCGATGGGCATGTCCATCTGGTCACGAAGTATCTCAACCTGGATGCTGCCCGCTGCGGACGCAGAGAAGTTGATCACCATCTCGTTACCCTCGAAAATGAGAGGCTTGGTGACAAGCTCTCCCCCACTTAGCGGCGCCTGCACTGACGCAAAGCCATCAAGACGCATGGTGTAGCGACGCAGAGTAGTACTGTCTCCCCGCCAGTATCCTTCC
>JASLXL010000100.1 GCA_030740335.1 SAR202 cluster bacterium
CCAACTATTGCAGACACGCCAGAGTCAATAAGCGTTTGGGCACTTGTTCCTGCTTGCGTGCCATCACAACCAGAGTCGGCAACAATTAATTCAAAAACGAAATCCCCTTCATGAATCTTGTTGAGTTCCGCTATAGCCACATTCCCTGCATCTTCAAATCCGGGGGCGTACTGTGCGATTGGACCAGTCTGGGGACTCAACAGTCCAATCTTCACCGTCTGACTTTCGCTACCGCATGAGACCGCTAAAGAGGCCAACACCGTTGCGGCCAATATCCAAACAAACGCCTTAGATAGTTTCATGATTTATTCCATCCTCTCTATTTCTGCAGATTGGATTGGGCCGACTCAAGAAGTGTACACTATACAGTTAGATGTTCCTAGATGTTCCCAAGGAATTCTATACCATCCTGGCCCTACATGGGAAGGCGGACTCGGCAAAGTCTACAACTGCCCTAGCCGTGAAGTCCTGCGCCGACGTGACAATAGCGCGGCTGCGATCGCAGCCCCGTAATGAACATGACCTCGTGATAGCGGCCCGGAACTCCTGGACTATTGGTCTTGACAATCGAAGTAGTTTACCTGTCTGGCTATCGGACGCCATTCCATGGGACAGTTGAAATTTAACGAGACGAAATCTGAGCTGATTGGGTGGTGTCCAAGTACAGCGCCGTGATGTGCTGTACTCAACCCACCCTCAACGGAGAATCGACTTTGCACGCCTGTATAGTGCGGTTGGAGTGGGAGACCGGATTCGAACCGGCGGCAGCCTGCTTGTAAGCTATCCGCTCGCCAGCGCTGCACTCACGTAGCTGTATCCCTCGAAGAAAGTCTCCAGTTATGGTGTGTTGTGCGGCCTGCTATTCCAGAAATTTGAGAGCACCCAGTGCGGTCGTGAAGTTACCTCAATCTGAGATCACCCTACCCAAGGGGACGGGGCTACCTAGGACGATGAAGGTCCTCCGGTCGACCTCATCTGGTGCTGGTGTGTTCGAGCTGAGGCGTGAGCCTGTCCGTTGACAAGCTGATGATCCATGCCCAGAATACGCGTTGAATCGACTGGTTCCTTTTGCAACCCAATCCCGAGGCCGATGCGAATCGCCACTTCGGTATCCTGTCAGACCGGAGCCACCCTGGGGACATATGGGAAAGACAGACTGCGGGGGAGGAGTCGCCATTTTGAGGGAGGAAGCGGGCCTTTCCCGGCTTCAGGCGAACGGAGCTACATATGACATCAGCGACGATCGAGATACCGGCACGGAAGGGAAAGGCCACCCATGTTGGCCGTGGGCAACTGGTCAAGGTGATCAACACTCATGGTGAGCAGGTGGTCGACATGTGGGCTTTCAGCGCTGACGACCTGAGAGAGTACATGTCGATGGAACATAGTCGGCTGCATCTTCTTAAGCTTCGCCCCGAGGTGGGAGATACTCTGATCACGAATCGCCGTAGGTCGATATTGACACTGGTCGAGGACACATCGCCCGGCGTGCATGACACGGTGTTGGCAGCCTGTGATGCCAGACGATATGAGCTTCTGGGCGTGGAGGAGTATCACGACAACTGCTCGGATAATCTGGCGAACGGCATGGGTGATCTGGGTCTCGAAATGACGGAGGAGCCGAGCTCCTTCAACTTGTTCATGAACATACCCTGGACCGAGGATGGAAGTCTGACGCTTGCGGAGCCAGTGACGAAACCCGGAGATTACGTTGTCTTTCGGGCAGAGACAGACGTTGTGGTGGCCTTCTCCGCCTGCCCACAGGACATCTTGCCCATCAACGGACGCGCCAGACACCCTACCGAGGCTCACTTCCAGGTACATGCCGCTCACTAGAGATCACACCGCCTGACCGACGAGCCTGGTATCGGCCTAGAGATCGATGAAGACTTCCTTCTAGAATACTCAGTTTCGTGACAGCGTCCCAGCGCCTTACCCCAACCGGCCTGGCACTCCATGCAGAAGTTGGTGACCCGCCTCGGACTCGAACCGAGAACCTACTGATCATAGATCATCGCGCACTACTACAAAGCCTCAGCCAGACCCACACTCAGGGTCAGCGCTCGGAGGGACTACTCTCGCGAGGACGCTGAAGGTCTTCCGGTCGACCCGGTCAGGACTGGCCTGGCTCGGGCAGACAGCGCATCACTATCCGTTGACATACTGAAAGCCGTGTGCCCAGAATACACCGTGAAAGGGCAAATCGTGGCTAGGACGGGTGCAGATGATCAAACTGGCATGCAACTCTTTGATCGCCGTCGGCGATGGCCGGTGGATGGACGCCGAGGATTTCATCGAGTTCGCGTATCAGCTACGGCTAGATTCCGTCGACTTCCAGCTCGACCGTGGACTGCGTTCACGCGATAGGGACTACCTTCTGCGGCTTAAACGCACGTGCCTAGAACGAGGAGTGCCCATCGGCTTCCTGGGCATTGGGAGCGGCTTCGTTGGCTCGACCAATTTGCCTGGGGTCGGAGTCGTCGGTGCTCCACTGCCACGGGACGAGTTGCGCCGGCGCATCGACGAGGTTAAAGCCGCTGTCGACGACGCGGCGTATATCGGGGCTCCCTGCATTAGGCTCTTCGGTGGCAGCATCCCCGAAGCGACAGAGGCAAGTGACGCGCTTTGGTTCGAGATGATTGCCAGCTACCAGGAGGTTGCTGACTATGCGGCTGATCGCGGCGTATTCATCGGCCTGCACAACCATCCGCCAGTCGATTCGCCGACCGGCGACGACATAGTCCGTATTCTGCAGGACACGGACCGAGCCAATCTTACGTTCATCCTGGATACAGGCCGGTGGAAGGGCTCTCCAGGCACCCCGCCGATGGGTGTGACCGACCCGGACGCAGACATTTACGAATACATGAAACAGACTGCGCCGTACGCGACGTATGTCAGAGCCAAGATCTACAGAATCGACAGTGGCCGCGAAGAGTGGATCGACTATAGTCGTGTTATGGAGATTCTCAGCGCTGTGGATTTCAACGGGACGATGTCGATCGTCTATGAGGACCAGGGCAATGCCTGCGGTCCACGCGAAGCCATCACCCTCGCCGTGGCACACCTTAGAGAGGTGATCGCATCTGAGATGCAGCCTAGGAGGGACAATTGATGAATATCGAGATTCGTGACGAGCGCTTCCGGGATATAGTAGGCGAGGACGTGGATATCGAGCAGCTGGCCACTGGCTTCGATTTCACGGAGGGACCGGTGTGGAACCGAACCGAAAATCACCTGGTATTCAGCGACATGCCTGGTAACATCATGCGAAAGTGGAC